>JBKHWY010000526.1:0-3405 GCA_046566285.1 Gammaproteobacteria bacterium
TCACCTTCACATTCACATTTGGTTGGGCGCGGACACGCCGATCAGGGCCAGGCCGTTGCGCAGCACCTGGCGGGTGGCCACCATCAGCGCCAGGCGCGCCAGTTTCAGCTGCTCGTCGTCCACCAGCACGCGCTCGGCAAAGTAGAAGCTGTGCAGGCTGGCGGCCAGGTCGCGCAGGTAGAAGGCGATCTGGTGCGGGCCGAGTTCGGCCTGGGCGCGCTCGATGGTTTCCGGGTAGGCGGCCAGGGTGGCCAGCAGCGTCATCTCGGTGGGCGCCGACAGGGGCGACAGGTCGACGTTGGCCAGTTCGGCCTCGTCGCCGGTCCAGTTCTCCAGCATGCGGCAGATGCGCGCATGGGCGTACTGGACGTAGTAGACCGGGTTCTCGTCGGAGGTCTTGAGGGCGACGTCCACGTCGAACACGAATTCGGTGTCGGCCTTGCGCGAAATGAGGAAGAAGCGCACGGCGTCGCGCCCGCGCTCGATGTCGCCGTTGCCGGACCATTCGATCAGGTCGCGCACCGTCACGTACGAGCCGGCGCGCTTGGAGATCTTGACCTCTTCGCCGTTCTTCATCACGGTGACCATCTTGTGCAGCACGTAGTCCGGGTAGCCTTGCGGGATGCCCTGTTCGACCGCCTGCAGGCCGGCGCGCACCCGGGCAATGGTCCCGTGGTGGTCGCTGCCCTGCACGTTGATGGCCTGGGCGTAGCCGCGCTGCCACTTGACGATGTGGTAGGCCACGTCCGGCACGAAATAGGTATAGGTGCCGTCGGACTTGCGCATCACGCGGTCCTTGTCGTCGCCATACTCGGTGGTGCGCAACCACAGCGCGCCGTCCTGCTCGTAGGTCTTGCCATGCTCGACGAGGGTGCGCACGGCCTGGTCGACCTTGCCGTCGCGGTACAGCGAGGATTCCAGGTAGTAGTTGTCGAACTTGACGCCGAAGGCTTGCAGGTCGATGTCCTGCTCGTTGCGCAGGTAGGTCACGGCAAAGGCGCGGATCGACTCGAGGTCGTCGACGTCGCCGCTGGCGGTGACGGGCGCGCCATCGCTGGCCGAGACGGTTTTCTTGAGCAGGAAGTCGGCCGCGATGTCGGCGATGTAGTCGCCGTTGTAGGCCGACTCGGGCCACTCGGTGTCGCCCGGCTTGAAGCCGCGTGCGCGCGCCTGCACCGAGGCGGCCAGGGTGGCGATCTGCACGCCGGCGTCGTTGTAGTAGAACTCGCGCGTGACTTCATAACCCTGCGCTTCGAACAGCGACGAGAGCGCGTCGCCCAGGGCGGCCTGGCGGCCGTGGCCCACGTGCAGGGGGCCGGTCGGATTGGCCGAGACGAATTCGATGATCACCTTGCGGCCGGCGCCGGCGCCGCCCCGGCCGAAGGCGGCGCGCTCGCGCAGCACGGTCTTGACGACGGCCTGCTTGGCGCTGGCGGCCACGCGCAGGTTGATGAAGCCCGGACCGGCGATCTCCGCCGCGTCGATCAGGCTTTTAGCGGCCGGGTTGGCATCGAGGGCGGCGACGATGCGGGTGGCCAGTTCGCGCGGATTGGTTTTCAGCTGCTTTGCCAGCTGCATCGCGATATTGCAGGCGATGTCGCCATGGGCCGGGTCGCGCGGGCGCTCCAGGACGACGGCGGGAAGCGGGGCTCCCGGGGCAGCCTGGGCGAGAGCTTCCTGGAGCAGGGCGGCGATGTCTTGTTTTTGTGATGCGAGCATGGCGGTTTGTGTAAGGAGCAAAGTAACTGGAACAGGCGTGCGCGGGGCACGCAAACAGTGGCCATTATACTGGTTTGCCGCCCTGTGCCATACCGGCGGAACGCCCGCCGCAAGGGCAAGCCCGGTTTAAGCATCGTGCATGGCGGACCCGGTACAATGGCGCCTTCGACTTGCCTGCCCATCCATCCACCCGCTACCCTTCCGTCCCGCCGATGACCGCCAAGCGCCCCACGCTCTCCCTCAAGCCTGCCGCGGCCAAACAGGCTGCGCCGCGCATCCGCCACAGCTACGAAGTCAAGCCGGCCCTGCAGCCGGGCTACCGGCCCCCCGAACTCAAAGGCGACTCGCTGGCCCTGTGCCTGCTGGGCGCGGCCAACGCGGTGGCGCAGGTGCGCGCCGGGACCACGCTGCCGCAAGCGCTGGCGACCGCCTTCGGCGTGGCCCAGGCCGGGCCGCAGGCGCGCGGGGCGATCCAGGACATCGCCTATCGCACCATGCGGGCCCTGGGCCGCGCCGACGTGCTGCTCGGCCTGATGACGTCCAAGGCGCCCGAGCCGCCGATGCTGGCCGCGCTGCTGTCTTGCGCGCTGGCGCTGATCGATGCGCCGGATGAGGACCACGCGCCGTATGAAGCCTTCACCGTGGTGGACCAGGCCGTGACGGCGGCGGGCGCGCACCCGGACCTGGCGCACGCCAAGGGCATGGTCAATGCCGTGCTGCGCCGCTTCGTGCGCGAGCGCGCCGACCTGCTGGCGCTGGCCGGCAAGCAGCCGCTGGCGCGCTGGAACTATCCGCAGTGGTGGGTCGATTCGGTCAAGACGGCTTATCCGGAGCGCTGGGAAGCCATCCTCGCGGCCGGCGATGCCCAGCCGCCGCTCACCCTGCGGGTCAATACCAGGAAGACCAGCGTGGAGGACTACCTGGCGCTGCTGGCGGCCGAAGGCGTGAAGGCGCGCCGCATCGGCCCCGTGGCCGTTCGCCTGGACAAAGCCGTGGCCGTGACGGCCATTCCGAAGTTCGACCAGGGCTTCTGCTCGGTGCAGGATGCCGCCGCCCAGCTGGCCGCGCCCCTGCTGGACGTGCGCGACGGCATGCGCGTGCTGGACGCCTGCGCCGCTCCGGGCGGCAAGACCGGCCATATCCTGGAATTGGCCGACGTCGACCTGACGGCCGTGGACGCCGACCCCAAGCGCCTGCAGCGGGTGGACGAGAACCTGCAGCGCCTGGGCTTGTCCGCCACCCTGAAAGCCTTCGAAGCCCAGACCCGGGTCTGGTGGGACGGGCAGCCGTTCGACCGCATTATCGCCGACGTGCCGTGCACGGCGTCCGGCATCGTGCGGCGTCATCCTGATATCCGCTGGCTGCGGCGCAAGAGCGATACGCTCCAACTTGCAACACTTTCCGGCAAAATTCTCGACAATCTTTGGCAGATGCTCCGACCCGATGGTAAATTGCTGTTCGTGACATGTTCGGTCTGGCCGCAGGAATCCGAGGCCCAGGCGGCCGCGTTCGCGGTGCGACACAATGCCATCCGGCTGGACGCACCAGGCCAGCTCCTCCCTTCCAGCACGGACGAACAGGACCACGACGGTTTGTTCTATGCGCTGTTCCAGAAGCCGGCGGTCCAGCCGGCTGCGGCTCACATTGCTTCATAGCGGGTCCCCGACAATCCAAACGACATAAAGG
>JBKHWY010000527.1:0-3404 GCA_046566285.1 Gammaproteobacteria bacterium
AGAGCGGAACGACTGGTAGTACACCGGCAGGAACAGCGCGTCGTGGCTGGCGTCCGCGTTGTCGGGGTCGGCCAGGAACACGCTCGCGCCGATGGCGCTGGCATCGACCAGCACGGGGTGGAACATGAACTGGGCGGCGCTGGCGCGTGCCGCCGGGCCGGGCGCCAGATCGACCAGCACTCCGTCGGCGCTCGCGTAGGCGGTGCCGGTGGCCCTCATCCAGCCGCTGTGCACCAGGCCGCGCGCGCTGCAGCGGGCATAAATCTCGTCCAGCTTGATGCGGCTGCGCGCATCGCGTTTGAGGTCGCCCGCCCGCAGGGTGACGTCGAAGCTCACCCGCTCGACGCTGACCATGCGTGCGCTGGCATAGCGCTTGCGCGCGTGCGCCGACCCGCCGTCCACCGCGATGGTCCAGTTCCCCGGGCTGTCCAGCACGCACTCGATGTCGATGTCCATCCCGGCGCCCGCTTCCACCGCCAGCGGATGGAAGATGACCAGGTCACGCAGTTCCAGGCAGGCGAAATCGTGGCCGTGCTCGCGGAAGATCTGGTACAGGATGTCGATATGGGCCAGGCCGGGCAGCACCGGCGCGCCGTTGACCTGGTGGTGGGCGACGATCGGGTGGGTGGCGTCGAAGTGCAGCTGTTCTTTCATCTCGTTCCGCTTATTGAGTTGATTGCGTGTCGGGTGGCGCCATTCAGGCAGCGCCGGCCAGCTCGCGCTTCCAGATATTGCTCGAGGCTTGAGCGGGTGCGCTGCGCACCGCGCCCGATGGGATCGAGCAGTCGCGCACATCGACCCGCGTCATGGGGGGTGGCGCGAGCGGCTGGCGCACGGCGGCCCCCTGCCCCTCGGTCGCCACCGCCTCGAGAATCACATGCACGTTGGTGCCGCCGTCGGCGAAGCAGTTCAGGGCAGCCGTGGCCGCGCCCCCGTCGGGCCACGCCTGCACGGTGCGCGCGAATTCGAACGGCGAGGCGGCCAGGTCGTAGTGCTTCATCGGTTCGCTGGCCGAGAGGAAGGGCACCAGCTGCCGGTGCTTCAGGCACAGCACGACCTTGATGAAGCTGGCGATCCCCTCCGCGCTGAGCGGATGGCCGATATTCGGCTTCATGGAGCCCAGCCACAGGGGCTGCTTGCCGGCGCCGCGATACACCGCTTCGATCGCCTTCAGTTCCAGCAGGTCCGTCACTTCCGACCCCGAGCCGTTGACGTCGATATAGCTGATTTCAGCCGCCGTCTTGCCGCTGCGTTCGAGCGCCTGCTGCAGCACCTGCTTCTGCGCTTGGGGGTTGGGCGTGGCCGGGCCGGCGCTGCGTCCACCGTTATTGACGGCCATGCCCTTGATGACAGCGTGGATCTGGTCGCCGTCGGCGCGCGCGCGTTCCAGCGTCTTGATCATCACCATGCCGATGCCTTCGCCCAGCACCACCCCGTTGGCGCGCTGGTCGAAGATGTGGAACGCTTCGCCGCCCAGGATATTGCGCTGTGCGAAAAGCCGGTGGGCGCCGCCATCGAGCAGGCTCACTCCGCCCACCAGCGCCGCCTCGATATGGCCTTGCTGCAGGTCCGCGATGGCCATGTGCATGCCCACCAGCGCGGACGAGCAGGCCGTGTCGATCACCAGACTGGGGCCGCGCAGGTCGAAGAACTGCGACACGTTCGCCGCCATGTAGTTCTGTCCCAGCGCCATGATCGGGTTGTTGGCGGCCGCCAGCAGCGCCTCGCTGGGCTGGTGGCGGCTGCGCGCGCCGACGTACACGCCGATCGCCTTGCCCTTGACGGCGGCGGCCGGATAGCCGGCATGCGCGAGCAGATTGACGCTTTCTTCCAGAAGCAGCCGGGCTTGCGGGTCCATGGCGGCCGCGTCCTGCGGCGACATCAGGAAGAATTGCGGATCGAAGCGGTGGATATCGGCCAGCAGGCCGGCGCGCTCGCCCGGCGCGCCCTGCCAGCGCCCGGGCGGCACCGGGCCGATGGCGCAGCGGCCTTCTGCCAGCAGGCGCCAGTAGGCGTCCAAATTGTCGGCGCCGGGGAAGCGGCAGGCCATGCCGACCACCGCGATATCCTGGCCCGCCGCCGGCTTGGCGGCCAGCGCCACGGCCGGGGCCGCGACAGGAGTGGCGGCGGGAGCGGCGACGGGCGCCACGACGGCAGCTGGCCCATCGCCCGCCCCCAGGAGGCGCGCCAGGCGTTCGCCATGATGGCTGGCCAGCCATGCCGACAGCGTCCCGATGGTCGAATATTCGATCAGCACGGACGGTTCGAGCTCGGTCTCGAGCGCCTTGTTCATCGCGCCCAGGATCTGCAGCAGCAGGACCGAATCGGCGCCATAGTCCGGGAATGGGGTATCGGGATCGAGTTTGTCCGGGGCCAGGCGCAGCTGCTCCGCCACCAACGCGCTGACCCAGCGGGCGATTGGCGCCTGCGTGGGAGCGCCCACTTGTGGCTGGGGCGCGCTCGCCGGTGCACGCGCAACAGGGGCAGCAGCGCCCGCCGCGCCGAGGTCGCGCAGCATCAGGCGCGCGGTGTCGAAGCGGTCCGGATCGACCCGGGCCGCCATCACCACCGGACCATGGCCGCCAGCCAGGATGAGGTCGAGGAGCGCCAGGCCGTCGGCGTTCGGCAAGCCGAGCAGCCCGGAGCGCGCATAGGCGGCGCTGTGCACCGCGCCCATGCCGGCTTCGCTCCAGCTTGGCCACTGGATGCTGACGATGGGCAGGTGCTCACGATGGGCCAGGGCCACATAATCCATGTAGGCGTTGGCGGCCGCGTAATCGCTTTGTCCGCTTCCCAGGGCCGGGATGGCGGCGGCGACCGACGAGAACAGCGCCACGAAGCGCAGCGGCTGGGTGGCCACGGCGGCCAGCAGCGCGTTCAGGCCATCCACCTTGGGCGCGAACACGCGCGCCACGCTCTCGGGCGACTTGCGCACGAACGCCGGGTTGGCCTGGTCGCTGATGCCCGCGCAGTGAATCACTCCGCCGACCGGCCCCAGGGTGCGAACCACGTCCTCGACGCACGCGGCCACCGCCGCCGCATCGTCCAGCGCCAGCGCGCGCACTTCGACCCGTGCGCCCAATTGTTCGAGCTGCGCGAGCGCGCGCAGCTTGTGCGCCAGCGCGCTGTCGCCCGCCGCCAGCGCGGGCCAGTCGGCGCGCGCCGGCAGGGCCTCGCGCCCCAGCAGGACCAGGCGGCGCGCGCCGTGGCGTTCGACGAAGTGGCGCGCGCACAGGTAACCCAGGCCGCGCGTGCCGCCCGTGATCAGCAGGACCTGGTCCGGCGGGAACGCGGGCGCCTCGCCTGGCGCGGGCGCGTCCAGCGCGGTCAGCGCGGCGCGATAGCGGCGGCCGTCCCGGTAGCAGACCTCGGCCTCGTCGGCCGCAATCGCCAGTTCGTCGGCA
>JBKHWY010000528.1:0-3402 GCA_046566285.1 Gammaproteobacteria bacterium
CCTTTTCCTCGCCCACCGATGGCACCCGCCTGATCAAACGCCTGATCGCCGTGCCCGGCGACGTGGTCGAGATGCGCAATGAGCGCCTGATCATCAACGGCAAGCCGGCCAGCTACGCCCCGGCCGGCACCAGCAGCGAGATCGTCGGCGGCGTGGCCGTGGTGGACTCGTCCCAATACGACGAAACCTTCGATGGCCACCGCCGCCGCATCCAGGTGTTCCCAGCCGCCCAGGCGCTGCGCACCTTCGGTCCCGTCACCATCCCGCCGGACCAGTACCTGATGCTGGGCGATAGCCGTGACAACAGCCAGGACTCGCGCTTTATCGGCCTGGTCCCGCGCGAGAAGCTGATCGGCCGCGCCGAACGGGTGCTGGTCTCGGCGGACATCCTCGGCAACTGGCACCCACGCTTCGAGCGCTTCGGCATGGCCATGCGCTAGCGGCTAGAATATCCCGTTTGGCTTGAACGACGGGATCGTAATGCAGCGCGTGTTGACAGTAATTCTGGCTTGTCTGGGCATGGTCGGGGCGCTCGCCATCGACACCTATCTGCCCTCGATTCCCGCCATCGGCCGCGAGTTCGCCGTCGGCGAGGTCGCGGTGCAGCAGACGCTGACGGTGTTCCTGTTCGCGTTCGCCTTCATGATGCTGTTCTACGGGACGCTGTCCGATTCGTTCGGACGCCGGCCCGTGATCCTCGTGGCCCTGTCCATCTACACGCTGGCCTCCCTGGGCGCGGTGTTCGCGCCCACCTTCGGCGCCTTGCTGGCCTGCCGCGCGCTGCAGGGACTGGCCGCCGGCGCGGGCTCGGTGATCGGCCAGGCCATCGTGCAGGACCGCTTCGCGCACGACCAGGGCCTGGCGCAGAAGATCATGTCGCACATCATGATGGTGTTCGGGCTGGCGCCGGCCATCGCGCCGGTGCTGGGTGGCTGGCTGCACGTGACTTTCGGCTGGCGCTCGACCTTCGTGTTCCTGACCTGCTTCGGCGCGTTGATGATCCTGCTGGTGCAGCGCGCTTTGCCCGAGAGCCTGCCCAAGGAGCAGCGCCATGCCTTCCATCCGGTGGCGATCGCGCGCAACTACCTGATGGTGCTGCGCCATCCGCGTTTCCTGCTGCTGGCCCTGTCCGTGGGCCTGGCCTTTGGCGGCCTGTCGTTGTACATCGGCTCGGCCGCCAACTTCGTCATGCATATCCTGCACAAGCCCGAGACGGCATTCGCCTGGCTGTTCGTGCCGCTCATCTCCGGCATGGTGATCGGGTCGGCCTGGGGCGGCAAGGCGGCGGCGCATCGGCCGGCCGCGCAGATGAAGTGGCTGGGGTTTGGGATCATGGCCACCGGGGCGGTGCTGAATGTGGCCTACACCAGCCTGTTCGTGGCCGAGGTGCCGTGGGCGGTGCTGCCGCTGATGGTCTATACCTTCGGCCTGGCGGTGGCCATGCCGGCCGTGCAGGTGGGCGCGCTGGCGCTGTTCCCGGATAACCGCGGGCTGGCTTCCTCGCTGCTGGCGTTTATCCAGATGATGGCGTTTGCGCTGGTGTCCGGGCTGGTCGCGCCGCTGCTGTTCGATAGCGCCTTCAAGCTGGCGTGCGGGGTGGCCGCCGGGCTGGCGGCCAGCTTCATGTGCTGGCGCCTGAGCCGCCTGATGAGTGCCGCCTAGGGGGGGCAGTGGGCCTTAGCGGCGGTGCACCTTCATCGCGGCCGCGATCTCACGCTTGCTGTCGCGTTCTTTCTCGGTGTTGCGTTTGTCGTGCTGCTTCTTGCCCTTGGCCAGGCCGACTTCGCACTTCACCCGCCCGCCCTTGTAGTGCAGGTTGAGCGGCACCAGCGTGTAGCCGGAACGCTCCACCTTGCCGATCAGCTTGTCGACTTCGGCGCGGTGCAGCAGCAGCTTGCGGGTGCGCACGGCTTCCGGATGCACGAAGGCCGAGGCCGTCGGCAGGGCGCTGATGTGCGCGCCGAACAGGAACAGTTCGTCGCCACGCACCACCACATACGCTTCCTTGACTTGCACGCGGCCTTCGCGGATGGCCTTCACTTCCCAGCCTTCCAGCACCAGGCCGGCTTCGTAACGGTCCTCGATGAAGTAGTCGTGGAATGCTTTTCTATTGTCAACAATACTCATGAAATGTCTAAATTGCGCGTCTCGGTTAAACTACTGATGCTAGCAAGCTAACACATCCAACATCATAACAAACGGTTGATCCATGGCAGTCGTACACAAGACAGTATTTCTCGGCTATAGCGCGGAACAGATGTTCGATCTGGTCGCGAAAGTCGAGGACTACCCCAAATTCCTGCCCTGGTGCGGCGGCGTGAAGGTGATCGAACGGACCGAGGAAACGCTGGTGGCCTGCATCTCGATCGCCTTCCACGGCGTCAAGCAAAGCTTCACCACGCGCAACCATAACGCGCGTCCGACGCAGATGACGATGAAGCTGGTGGATGGTCCGTTCAAGGTGATGGACGGCGCCTGGTCCTTCAAGGCCTTGCGCGCCGACGCGTGCAAGGTGGACTTCGACCTGAAGTACGAATTTTCCAGCGTGATCCTGGAGCAGCTGATTGGCCCTGTGTTCGGCATGATCGCCAACAGCATGGTCGATTCGTTCTGCAAGCGCGCCGAGGCCGGGTATGGCGGCTGACACCATCGGCGTGCAGGTCTGCTACGCGACGGCGCAGTGGGAAGTGCTGCGCGCCCTGGACGTGCCGCAAGGCACCACCATCGAACAGGCGCTGTGCCAGAGCGGCGTGCTGGACGAGTTGCCCGAGGTGGACCTGGCGACCCATCCGGTGGGCTTGTACGGAAAGAAAAAGCCGCTCGACACCGTATTGCGCGAGCGCGACCGCATCGAGATTTATCGGCCGCTGGTGGCCGACCCCAAGGAATCGCGCCGCAAGCGCGCGGTCAAGAAAGCCGGACGCTAGCGCCCAGCTTGGTGAATCTGCGTGGTTATTTGCACTGGCTGAGAGTCTTGTTGGCGTTGGCGCTGGCCTTGGCGCGCTCCTCGTCGCCCATCACCACCCGTTCGCCGTTGGGGGCCACCGTCGCCAGGCGCCGGCCGGTGGCCAGTTGCGCCTGGGCGGCCCGGGCCAGATCGCAGTTGCGCTTGACTTCGGCCTGCTTGCGCGCCTGCTCGGCCGCTTTCTTGTCCTTGTCCGCCTGCTCCTCCTTGCGCTTGCGGTAATCGGCTTCGCGCTCGGCCAGCGTGCTGGCGGGCGCTGAGGCAGGCGCGGCGGTGGCGGCTGCCGGCTCGGCGCTGGCAGGCTGGCTGCCGGCCGGACGCTTCAGGATGTTTTTCGCAGGAATGGATGCCGGCGGAGGCATGTCGGAAAACTGCTTGACGCCCCGTTCATCGACCCACATCCATTGCGCCTGGGCCAGGCCAGCGGCGAGGAAGAG
>JBKHWY010000529.1:0-3397 GCA_046566285.1 Gammaproteobacteria bacterium
ACTACCTGACGCCGGACCAGAACGGCGAACTGCAGGACGTGCTGACCGCTTTCTGGAACACCCGCATGCCGCTGGAGAAAGCCCAGCGTGCCATTGCCAACGCCTTGAGGAACCAATAATGAGCCATGCCGCTCCGTCCGCCGCTTCGTTCTCCGATCCTTCGCCGCACCTGATCCGCGAGATCGTCATCGTCGGCGGCGGCACGGCCGGCTGGATGAGTGCGGCCCTGCTGGCGCGCATGCTGCCCGCGCGCCACCGCATCCGTTTGGTGGAATCAAGCCAGATTGCCACGATCGGCGTGGGCGAAGCGACCATTCCGTCGATCCGCGCCTTCAATGAAATGGTGGGCATCGACGAAGACGAATTCATGCGCCACACCCAGGCCACCTTCAAGCTGGGCATCGAGTTCGTCAACTGGAGCCGGGAAGGGGAGTCCTACATCCACGGCTTCGGCGTCATCGGGCGCGACCAGCCGCTCGCCAAGTTCCACCAGTACTGGCTGAAGATGCACCTGGCCGGCCAGGCCGATGACCTGGCGGCGTACTCGATCAACACCATGGCGCCGCGCGCCGGCAAGTTCATGCGCCCGCCGCCGGACATGCCGCGTTCGCCCCTGGCCGACCTGTCCTACGCCTTTCACTTCGATGCCGGCCTGTACGCGCGTTACCTGCGCGGCGTGGCCGAAAGCGCGGGCGTGACCCGCATCGAGGGCCGCATCGTCGGCACCGTGCTGCGCGCCGACGACGGCTTCGTCGAGGCGCTCCAGATGGACAATGGCGAGCGCATCGCCGGCGACCTGTTCCTCGACTGCTCGGGCCTGGCGGGCCTGCTGATCGAAGGGGCCCTGCACACGGGCTTCGAGGACTGGAGCGCCTGGCTGCCGGCCGACAGCGCCGTCGCCGTGCCCTGTGCCAGCGCCGGCCCATTGTTACCTCTGACCCGCTCGACGGCGCGCAAGGCCGGCTGGCAGTGGCGCATTCCGCTCCAGCACCGCACCGGCAACGGCCACGTGTTCTCCTCGCGCTTCATGAGCGCGGACGAGGCCCAGGCGATATTGATGGCCAACCTGGACGGCGAAGCGCTGGCCGAACCGCGCCTGATCCGCTTCGCCACCGGCAAGCGCAAGAAGGCCTGGAACCGCAACGTGGTGGCCATCGGCCTGGCCGGCGGGTTCATGGAGCCGCTGGAGTCCACCAGCATCCACATGGTGCAGACCGCGCTCACGCGCCTCATTGCCTGCTTCCCGGACCGGCGCTTCAGCCAGCCCGACATCGACCTGTACAACGCCCAGACCGATGAGGAGTACGAGCGCATTCGCGACTTCCTCATCATGCACTACAAGGTCAATGCGCGCGACGGGCTGCCGTTCTGGGACTATTGCCGGACGATGGACGTGCCGGACGCAGTGCGCGCGCGCATCGATCTGTATCGCAGCCATGGGCGCCTGATGCGCAAGGGCGACGAGCTGTTCGCCGACGCCAGTTGGCTGCAGATCATGCACGGGCAGGGCTTGCGCGCGGGCGGCTACCACCCGCTGGTGGACCAGCGCAGCAGCGCCGACATCAGCGCGTTCCTGGCCGCCGTGAAGAACACCATCCGCGCCTGCGTGGAGGTGATGCCCACCCACGAGGAATACATCGCACACACCTGCAAGGCGCCGCCGGGAGCATGAACGCTGGCGTCGGGTGCGCAAGTGCTGGCATGGAACAATCTGTTGTCGGACTGTATAATGTTGTCAAAGCAACCCCTCGTTGCGCGGACACGCTACGCACGGGGCAACACGACAGGAGAGGAACAACAGCCGTGGCAACGTTGAAGGATGTCGCAGAACTGGCCGGAGTCGGCCTCGGTACCGCATCGCGCGTCGTCAGCGGCAATGGCTCGGTGTCCAAGGCCACCGCCGAGAAGGTCAGGGCGGCCATCGAGCAGCTGGGCTTCCAGCCCTCCCACGCGGCGCGCTCGCTGATGCTGGGGAATTCCCAGACCATCGGCGTCTACATCCCCTACGTCACCGGCACCTTCTATTCCCCGATCCTGGCGCTGATCTACGGCGAACTGCGCGCCGCGGGCCTGAACATGGTGGTCGCATTCGGCTCCAGCCAGCTGGACGAGCGCAGCCAGGTGCTGGAGGGGATCGACTTTCTCAACAAGCGCGGTTGCGATGGCGTGATCGCGCTGTCGGTGGCGCTGCGCGAGGAAGACATCGAGGCCCTGGGCGTGCGCAGCGCGCGCCTGGTGCTGCTCAACCACTACGTGAAATCGATCGCGCCGCAGTGCTTCACGGTGGACCACGTGGCGGCCGGCCGCCTGGCCGCGCGCGCCTTGCTGGACGCCGGCCACCAGGAATTTGCCCTCATTACCGGGCCGCGCACGGCGATCGACAACGTCGAGCGGGTCAGCGGTTTTCTCGATGAGCTGGCCGACAACGGCATCGATGTCGATGGCGTCTGGGTGGCCGAGAGCGACTTTTCGCCCGAAGGAGGGCGCAGCAGCGCGCGCGCCCTGATCGAGTCGGGCTATCCCTGCACGGCCCTGTTCTGCGCCAACGACGACATGGCCATCGGCGCGCTGTCCTACCTGCACAGCGCCAGGATCGACGTGCCGGGCCAGGTATCGGTGCTGGGCTACGACGACACCATGAGCGCCGAGTATGCGGCGCCGCGCCTGGCCTCGGTGCACCTGCCGTGGAACGACATGACCCTCGATGGCCTGAACTGGCTGCTCAACCTGTGCTACGGCGGCGACCGGCCCACGCACACCGCCCAGGAAGTGCGCGTCACCCTGCGCGATTCGGTCGGCCCGCCGCCGCGCTGATCTTGTCTTGATCGCGCCCTGATCCTGCCCCGCTCCAGCCGTGCCGCAGGGGCGGCGGCATCCGCGCTATAGTTTGCTTCACCAATGTTTGCCTCACCAATGCGCTTCAAACCGTGCCGGCCCGCGCGCGGCTGTCCGACTGTACTCAACCATCACGCCAATGACCGAAGCAATCGCAGCACCCGACGATGACGACGCCCTGATCGCCGAACTGGCGGCCGAGGTTCCCCACGCCCGCCTGGTCAAGATGGAGGGCCGGGTGTTCGTGCAGTTTTCCGGCGCCGTGGAAGCATCCGGCCTGCGTGTGCCCTATGAGCTGGTCCCGGCCCAGGGCGTGCTGGCCAAGCCCAGCAAGTGGCGCAAGCTCGACGCCGATGCGCGCCGCGCGCTGCTGCGCGAGCGCGTCACCCGGGCCGCCTACGATGCCTTGCAGGGCGAGGTGCGCGCCTTCGTGCGCGAGATCGCGCTCGAGTGCGAGGACCACAACCTGGACGCCGCGCTGTTCCTGCACACGCTGGCCGACCTGGATACCTCCGAACCGGCATCCTACGTGTTCGAGCGCATCCGCCAGCGCTTCGAACAC
>JBKHWY010000530.1:0-3395 GCA_046566285.1 Gammaproteobacteria bacterium
CGGCGTGTAGGGCGGATTGGGCAGGTCGCGCACGCGCCGGCGAAAGCCCGGGCGGCTGTTGTGCGTCAGCGTCTCGGCCAGCACGTAGGGATAGTCGCGGTGGCCGAAGGCGAATTCCGGCCCGTCCAGGGTCAGCTTGAAAAAGCCGCTCTTGCTGCTGGGGGTGTACTGGAAGTCCTGGAGGTCGGCCACCGGCGCGCCCACGCGGGCGCGGTGCAGCACGGGCGTGAGCGGCACCGTCTCGATGGGCGCGATCGATGGCCGGCGCGCGGCTGGCTGCGGCGGGAACAGGGTGTGGCGCGGACGGCGCGCTTCGTCCGCGCCCGTGCCGGGTGCGCCGGGCTGCCAGCGCCCCTCGGCCAACACGCTCAGCGAACACTGGACGTCCTCGAAGGCTTCGCCATAGCCTTCGTAATAGCCGCGCAGGCCGCCCACGGCGTTCGGCAGCGCGCCCCACTCCAGCACCAGTTCGGCGCTGGTCACGCGCTTGCAGGCCGCTTCCGCGCTGCCGACGATCAGGTAAGCGCCCGGCGCCGGCAAGGGGCCAAAGGGCAGGAACGGCGCCGAGGTGGCCAGCGGGCCGATATGGTTCTGCAGGCGCAGCGTGCGGTGGCCCGTGACGCGCACGTCCAGCTGCGCCTTCACCAGCGGCAGGTCGCGCAGCAGGCCGTAGGGATACAGGTAGCCTTCGCTGTTGAGTTCACAGCGCAGCAGCGGGCAAGCGCTGGCATAGTCCTCGCCGTGCAGCGCGGCGTCGTAGGACACCACCGCCGGGGCGTCGCGCCCCAGCGTGAAGTACAGCGTCAGGGTGTCGACCCGGTCCGGGTGCTGGGCGGCCGGGATGAAGTCGGCGCTGTAGCCCGGCACCGCGATCCAGCCCCCCGCGCCCGATACCGACAGGCGGAACATCCGCCGCAGCACCTTGTAGTTGACCTCCGCGCTGGAGCCGTTCATGAGTTCACCGACGCGCTGCAGGCGCTCGGCCAGGGTGGCGCCGCTGCCGCCCGCCGCAGACGCCTGCGCACCCAACTGCAGGGCCACCTGCACCACCCGCTCGCCTTCGCGCATCAGCAAGACGTTGCTGGCCAGGGCAAAGCCGATGCGGGCGGTGGCGCCGGGTGTGCTCACGGCGCCGGCGCGCGGCGCGCCGAACAGCGGCATGGGCAGGATGCGGGTCTTGTCCAGCACCGCCTCGGCTTCCGGCACGGGCAGCGTGTTGAGGCGGCAGGCGGTGGGGTATTGCATCAGCTGCTGGTGGCGGCTTTCCCACAGCGCGTTCTCGGGCGAACTCAAGCCGTTGCGTTCGCAGAACAGCGTGAAGGCTGCGCGCAGGCGGGCGTCGCCCACCACCACGGCGTGGCCGGTGGCGAACACCAGGTCCGGCTGCTCGCGCGCGTACTGGGCCAGAAACGCGGTGCCGGACGGGATGGCGACCAGCGTGCCGGCGGCGCTGGGCTGGAACACCAGGTAGGTGGAGTCGCCCACGGCCCCGTGGGGCTGCATGCGCAGCACCTGGCCGTAGTAGAAGTCCAGGTGGCGCTCGGTCAGGCGGTTCAGCTTGTGCTGGGCCGCGCGGTACAGCTGCACGAAAGCCAGCAGCAGCGCCACGCCGGGGTCGTGCTGCCCGCTTTTCAAGCTGGGCGCCAGGCGCTGGGCGGCGGCGCGCTGCACCATGTCGATGCCCTGGGCCAGCTGGTTGAACCAGGTCTTGAGCGTGGCGCGCACGCGCTCCTCGTGCGCAGCGCCGCTGCCGGACAGGTTCAGGGTCGCGGCCATCTCGCTCACCAGCTGCCCCAGTTCCGCGCGCTCGTTCCACGGGGCGCGCGCCTGGTAGTGGGCGGCGATCGCCTCCAACTCCGGCGCCAGGTTGGCGCACACGCGCGCCGCCAGCGCGCCCAGGTCCACGCCGACCGGGCTGCCGTGGGCCAGCAGCGTCTCGGACCAGCCGCGCAGCCTGGCCAGCATGCCGTACAGGGTCCAGGTGGGCAGCTGTTCGCGCAGCACCGGTTCGCCGGCGACGGCGCGCCCGGCCAGCGCGTGTTCGAGCAGGGTATCGAAATGGCTGCGGGTCTGGTGCAGGCGGGTGGACAGGATGTCGGCGATGACCAGCGTTTCATCGGTGCCGAAGTAGCCGCGCCAGCTGGGCTGGGCCGCACTGGCCGCGCCGGCCTGGGCAAAGCGCACCAGGTCCGCATAGTCGAGCGTGAGCGCCAGCAGCTGCGCGGTGCGCAGCTCGTCCACGTCGAAGTAATGCGGCGCCAGCGCGGCGGGCAGGCGCTGCTGCTGGCCCAGGCCTTCACGGTTGCTCATGCGCCTCTGTTATTCATCGGTCAAACCCGGCGTCCAGCGCACCCGTCACGGTGTGGAACGGGTACACCAGGTTGTGCACGCTGTTGGTGGCGCGCACGCGGTAGGCGATCTCGATGCGCAAGATCGCAGGATCGATCGCGTCCTGGTGCACCGTCACCAGTTCGGTCGTTACGCGCGGCTCGCAGCGCGCGATCGCCGCCACCACCAGCGCACGGATCTGGGTTTCGACCGTCTCGCTGAGGTGCTCGAACACCATGGTGTGCAGGTTCGATCCGTACAGCGGGTGCAGCACGCGCTCGCCCTGGCGGGTCGAGAGCAGAATCACCAGGCTTTCGTGGATGTCGCGCTCGTCGCTGACCATGTGCGTGGCGGGATGGACGCCATCGTGCCCGAACTGGGGCGGAAAGGCCCAGCCGGTGCCGAGAAAACTCTTGCCGGCCACGTCAGCCGCCGATCATCACGGTGGGGCAGCCCAGCACGATGCTGCCGCCGTGCGCGCACGAGTCGCCCACGCGTGCGGCGGGCTTCCCGCCGATCATGACGGTGGCCGAGCCCTTGACGATGGTATCGGGCGGGCCGACGCAGGTGCAGCTGTCGCCGATGACGGCGGCCGGCAGGCCGCCCACCAGCACGGTGGGCACGCCCGGCCCGATCACGGGGCCGCCCACATGGGGCACCGGCGGCAGGCCGGGCGTGACCATCGGGCATACGTGCAGGTCGGTGATTCTGGCTCCGGGTGGCATGGCCCCTCCTCTAGGATGACGGTCGATTCGAGCGAGCGCCTTAGTTAATCATGACCATGGCGCCCTTGACGGTCGTCTGGCCCGTGGCGGACAGTTCGGCGCTGGCCGCGCCCTTGGCCGTGAAGCCGATCTGCGCGTCGCTGCTGATGTTCATGGCCTTCTGCTGCAGGTCGGCCTTCGAGCCGACGGCGATATTGCCCACCGCATCCAGCGTGATCTTGCCCTTGGCCGTGATCGCGATGTCCTTCGGGCTGTCGAGGGTGATGCCGTCCGGGCTCAGGGTCAGCTTGTTGCCGTTCTGGTCCGACAGCTCGATTGACTTGGCGTCGTCCGACAGCACCA
>JBKHWY010000531.1:0-3369 GCA_046566285.1 Gammaproteobacteria bacterium
CGAGCACTCATGGCAGTTCCCGCAAGGGGGCATTAAATACGGGGAAACACCGGAACAGGCAATGTACCGTGAGCTGGAGGAAGAGATCGGCTTGCGGGCAGAACACGTGAAAATCGTCGGCCGCACACGCGACTGGCTCCGCTACGAGGTCCCCGACCACTTCATCAAACGCGAGATCCGCGGGCACTACCGTGGACAAAAACAGATCTGGTTCCTGCTGCGCATGTGCGCGCGCGACAACGACGTCAACCTGCGCCTGACCGACCATCCCGAGTTCGACGCCTGGCGCTGGCACGAGTACTGGGTGCCGCTGGATGTAGTGATCGAATTTAAGCGCGACGTGTACCAGCGCGCGCTGCAGGAGCTGTCGCGCTTCCTGACCTGGCCGGCCAACGGCGGGCACACGCACGAACGCCGCCACACGGCGCGCTACCTGCGCCAGCCGCATCCGCCACGCCAGAACGGCGACGCGGCGACGACGCAGGGCGCGGGCGGCAAGCCGACCAGCACGGGCAACCGCCAGGGCGGCAATCGCCAGCCGGGCAACAAAGCGGCGGGCGCGGCTGCGGGCTCGGCGAATGCGCTGGCCAAAGCCTCCGCCCAGCCGCCTCTGGTCCAGCCTCAACTGGTGCTCACGCCCGGCAAGGATTAGCGGCCGCGCACGTAGAACCCGGACGGCGTCCCTGGACGCCGCTTTTCTTTTGGCGCTGTCACCTCTCAGGCCTCCCATGTTTACACCCTCCTCCCACGACGTCCGCCGCTTTTTCTGCGAAGCGTTTCGCAAGCAGCGCGCCGGCGAGATCCTCACGCCCATGGACGCCATCGCGGCCGACTGGATCGCCCATCACCCCGAATATGACGACGTGCTGTCCGATGCGGAAAGCGCGATTACGCGCGACTACGCGGTCGGGCAGCCCAATCCGTTCCTGCACCTGTCGATGCACCTGTCGATCAGCGAGCAGGTCTCGGTCGACCAGCCGCCCGGCATCCGCGCGGCCTGCGAAGCCCTGACCCAGCGGCTGGGCGCGCACGCCGCCCACCACGAGATCATGGATTGCCTGGGCGAGATGATCTGGACGGCGCAGCGCAATGGCACCCAGCCCGATGCGGTGGCGTATGTGGAGTGCGTGCGCAAGCGGGCGGGGTGATTGACCACTCACCTCAAGTCCGCCCTGCGGACGTAAAAAATCCCCTTGGACCGGCGGCCGAAGGGGATTCTTTATTGAGCGGTGCAGCTTAGCGCTTGATCACCAGCGCTGGCGGCAGCTCGTTCAGGTAGGTCGCGATATCGATGATGTCCTTGTTCGACAGCGGCTTGACCTGCCCGGCCATGATCGCGTTGACGCGGCCGTTGGGGCCGTCGCCGCGCTTGTACGCCACCAGCGCGTGCGCCAGGTATTCGGCGTGCTGGCCGGCCAGCTTCGGATAGCTCGGATCGATCGGGTTGTTGAACTTGTCGCCGTGGCAGGCGGCGCAGTTGTATTTCTTGACCAGCGCTTCGCCGTTCGCGGCATCGCCACGGGCAGCCGAAGCGCTCATCGACACAGCGGCGCAGATGGCCGCGAACATCAGTTTTTTCATCGTCATGAAGGGGTCCTCGGGCGCTTGCGTGATTACTTGCTGTTGGCGGTCTGCTGCGAGTAGTGCGCAGCGACGTCGGCGATGTCCTGGTCGGTCAGGCTGGCAGCCACGCCGCGCATCGACAGGTGCTTGCGGTCACCCTTCTTGTACGCGTTCAGCGCAGCGGCGATGTACTTGGCCGACTGGCCACCCAACATTGGAACCGGATAAACCTCAGGGAAGGTCGCTTTGTAACCCGGAATGCCGTGGCAGCCGATGCATTGTTCGACCTTGGCGTTCTTCGCGTTACCGACAACATCCGCCGCGGCGGACACATTGGCGACGCAAGCAAGCACGAGAAGTGCGTAGAGTTTTTTCATGGTGGCGATGGTGAGTGGTAATCGGATACGGATACCGCAGCGTGCAATCAGCTCACGTTGAACTTACCTTTTCGTCAGCTTTTGCACTCCTAACCTGCGAGTGTAACTGAAGTGGAACACCTCGTCCACAGATCCGATGGCAGCCGGAACGCGCTGCCAGGATGGCATATACTCGAACGATCCCAGCCCTTTTTTCGCCTGTCATGCACGCTTCTTCGCCGCCCCGCTTCAATGGTTCCGACCAATACGTCGCCACCGCCGACCTCAAGCTGGCCGTCAACGCCGCCCTCACCCTGCAGCGCCCGCTCCTGATCAAGGGCGAGCCCGGCACCGGCAAGACCATGCTGGCCGAGGAAGTGGCCGCCGCCCTGAACATGCCGCTCATGCAGTGGCACATCAAGTCCACCACCAAGGCGCAGCAGGGCCTGTACGAATACGACGCCGTCTCGCGCCTGCGCGATTCGCAGCTGGGCGACGAGCGCGTGCGCGACATCCACAACTACATCGTCAAGGGCGTGCTGTGGCAAGCCTTCACCTCGCCCGAGCCGGTGGTGCTGCTGATCGACGAGATCGACAAGGCCGACATCGAGTTCCCCAACGACCTGCTGCGTGAACTGGACCGGATGGAGTTCTACGTCTACGAAACCCGCGAGCTGGTCACGGCGCGCCACCGGCCGCTGGTCATCATCACCTCCAACAACGAGAAGGAGCTGCCGGACGCTTTCCTGCGCCGCTGCTTCTTCCACTACATCCGCTTCCCGGACCGCGAGACCATGGCGGCCATCGTCAAGGTGCACTTCCCGACCCTCAAGCAGGACCTGCTGACCGCGGCCCTGCACAGCTTCTACGAACTGCGCGAGGTGGCCGGCCTGAAGAAGAAGCCCTCCACCTCGGAATTTCTCGACTGGCTCAAGCTGCTGCTGGCCGAGGACATTCCCCTCGACCTGCTGCACCACCCGGAAGGCAAACCCACCGTGCCGCCCCTGCACGGGGCCTTGCTGAAGAACGAGCAGGACGTGCAGCTGTTCGAGCGCCTGATCATGATGGCGCGGGGGAACCGCTGATGCTGCGCGTCGAACCCGTCACCCTGCGCCGCAACGGCGTGCTGCTGGAACCCCTGTCGCACCGCCACGCCGAGGGCCTCATCCGCTGCGCCGAGGATGGCGAGCTGTGGAAGCTGCGCATCACCTCCGTGCCGGAACCGGAGAACGTCGGCGCCTACATCGACAAGGCCCTGTCGATGCCGGACCGGCTGCCCTTTGCCGTCATCGACGAAGCCAGCGGCAGGGTGTTAGGCACGACCAGCTTTCACGACATCGTGCCGGCCATCGACCGCCTGGAGATCGGCTGGACCTGGTACGCCAAAAGCCACCAGCGCACCCACGTCAACAAGTCCTGCAAGCTGATGCTGCTGACCCACGCGTTCGAC
>JBKHWY010000532.1:0-3365 GCA_046566285.1 Gammaproteobacteria bacterium
ATTGATGGGCGCCATGAACAAGCCCGTGGTCAGGCGCGCGCCCATCGTGATCATCAGGATGGCGGCGGCGGCCAGGATCAGGAGCCAGGCGGCGCGTGGGGAGAGTTCGGATGATGGCGTCATCGTGGCGGGGCGCTGCGGTCCTGGCTCCCGGCCTTCGAAGGTCTCGTAAAACCGCCCATGACGCGGGGCTTGCGTACACCTACACACTCAAAACCGTCGTCCTGGCGAACGCCCTTCGCCAGGACGACGGTCTTAAGGCTAACGACATTGACAACGACTGTCGTGCGGCGTTCTGCGTCCCCCTCCTGCGCCGGGACGACGTGAATGAGTGCGACAGCGCTGCGGCGGCTCGGCTCCGGCGACACCATCGGCTCAGGCAGCCGAACGCACCAGCAGCGCCACCGCTTCGGCCGCCATGCCTTCTTCGCGTCCCAGGAAGCCCAGCTTCTCGTTGGTCTTGGCCTTGATGTTGACCTGCTGGGGCGACACACCGATATCCTCGGCGATGCGGGAAATCATCTGCGGGATGTGCGGCGCCATCTTGGGCGCCTGGGCGATGATGGTGGCGTCGATGTTGCCGATCAGGTAGCCGGTGCCCACCACCCGGTGCGCCACTTCGCGCAGCAGGGTGCGCGAGTCGGCGCCGGCGAACATCGGGTCGGTGTCCGGGAAGTGCTTGCCGATGTCGCCCAGCCCGGCCGCGCCCAGCATGGCGTCGATGATGGCGTGCAGCAGCACGTCGGCATCGGAATGTCCGAACAGGCCCAGCTTGTGGGGAATGGTCACGCCGCCGACGATCAGCTTGCGGCCTTCGACCAGCGCGTGGCAGTCGTAGCCTTGTCCGATGCGAAACGGTGGCGTTGGATTGTACGATTGGAGTGCCATGATGTTTGCTTCCAAAAAGGTTCAGGCGCCGCCCAGGTACATCTCGGCGATGCGGACGTCCGCAGGCAGCGTCACTTTCAGATTACGGGGATGTCCCGGCACCAGCCGCGGCGTATGGCCGAGCGCTTCGATGGCGCTGGCGTCGTCGGTCACCGCGGCCGGGTCCAGACTTGCGGCCAGGGCCTCGCACAGCAGGCGGTAGCGGAACATCTACGGGGTTTGCGCAAGCCACAGGCTGGCACGGGGAATGGTCGCGACCGCGCCCTCGTCCACGCGCTTGACGGTGTCGACCACCAGCAGGGCCAGCAGGCCGCCGACCGGGTCGTTGCCGACCGCATCGATGAGGCTGGCGATCAGATCGGGCGTCAGGCCCGGCCGCGCAGCGTCATGCACCAGCACCCAGTCGTCGTCGCGCACTTCGCCGCGCAGCGCCGCCAGGCCATTGCGCACCGATTCCATCCGGGTCGCGCCACCACAGCGCAGCACGCTCGCGCCCTGCGGAGCCACGGCGTCGATCTGGCCATCGTCGGGACTGACCACGACGAAGGTGTTGGCAATCAGCGGGCTGGAGAGAAAGGCACGCAGCGTGTGGCGCAGCATCGGCTCGCCGGCAATATGCATATACTGCTTGGGTCCGTTGGCCGCCATGCGCGCACCGACTCCGGCTGCCGGAATCAGGGCAAAATAACGGGGGCGGTGCTGGTTCATGCGTCGGTTCCTGTGATTCAAAACATGCTTCAATAACGCCTTCGGACGGGTGCGCTAGCGGGTGCGCCGGCGTGCCGGTCCGATAAGCGACTGTACCTCACCTTTACAAACTTTGCTCAGGCGAGCATATTCGCGCGGACTGTCGATCGCGGCCTGCTGCTGCTCGACCGCGCCCATCTGGTTCTTCATGTAGGGCATCCAGCCGGTGTCGATTTCCTTTTCCAGCAGCGCCTGCGCGTGGCCGATCGGGGCGTACAGGGGCTTGCCTTCGAAACGGCGCGCCAGCGCGCTGCGCACCACGCTTTCCACTCTCGGCAAATGGTCCATGTAGGCCTTGAGATGGCGCATTTCGTGGGCAAGAATCTCGCGGTAGGCGCAGGTGCCCGGCGCGAACTCGCTGCCGATGTACACCACGATGGGCGCGTAAAACAGGGACACGCGGATCTGCGGCGCCACGCATTCATAGCCGCTGGCGCGGTCCTGCAGGATGCGTCCGTCGAGATTGACGGACACGCGCGACTCGGTGCGCGTCAGCCCCAGCACGTAGCTGTTGGGCGTGCCCGGCGCTTTCATGGCGGTGAGCACGCGAAACGAGCGGCTGTTATCGATGGTGTAGCCGTTCTGGCGCGTGATCAGGGTGGAGACGGTCCTGTCGATGGTCTCCTCGCAGCGCACCTGGAAGGCGGTGCGCGCGGCTGCCGTGCCGAAGCAGAACAGCCCCAGCAGCGGTAGCAGGCGCTTCATCCAGGCTCAGGCAGGCCAGCTGCCGGACAGGACTTTGTCGAGCCAGAAGGCGCCGATGATGGTCTTCACATCGGTGATTTCGCGCCGCCGGATCATCTCCAGCAGTTCGGGCACCGTGGCGGTGAACAGTTCCAGGAATTCGCCGTCATCCAACTGCTGCTCGCCCAGGGTCAGGTCGCGCGCCAGGAAGATCTCCAGGTGTTCGTCCGAGTAGGCGATGGCGTTGTGGATGGTGGTGACGAAATCCCAGCGCGCCGCCGTGTAGCCGGTCTCTTCGCGCAGTTCGCGCTGGGCGCACACCAGGTGGTCTTCGCCCGGGTCGATTTTACCGGCGGGGAATTCGATGAAGACCTGGCTGTTCGGATAGCGGAACTGGCGTTCCAGCAGCACGCGGCCGTCGTCGAACAGGGGCAGGATGACCACCGCGCCGGGATGGCGGATGAATTCGCGCTGGCTGGTCTTGCCGTCGGGCAGACGGATGCGGTCGCGCAGGACCTGGATGAATTTGCCGTCGTAGACGACGTCGCCGTCGATCCGGGTTTCGGTCAGCTGGGGGTGGGATTCGCGCTCCATGTCCGCCTTGTGAAAGTTAGCAGGGGCGCTGTCGGCTCGCTGTCAAACCTGCTTTCGCAGGTAGCGCACGATAAAGCCGGGGAAGGACAGCACCACGAACGGGATTCCAGCAGGTGGGCGATGCCGCCGACAGCGAAGTATAGAACAAGGAGCTCGAGCACGCGCAGCCATCCGCTTTTGCGTGAACCTGCGCGTGCTCCACTGAGAGGAATGACACCGAACAGACGCTCGTTGGCAAACGGCAGATTGGCCGCCGCCAGGGCGACGGCAATCAGCAGCCAGGCAGCGCTGGAGGCGTCCATTCGGTTGGCTTAGGAAGCCAGGGTCTGACGCACGGCGTGCAGGCAGGCGTTCAGCAGCCCGCCCGGCACGATGCCCAGCACCAGCACCAGGATGCCGTTCAGCGACAGGGCCACGCGCATGTCGAACGGCGCGGCAATGACGTTGGCGTC
>JBKHWY010000533.1:0-3361 GCA_046566285.1 Gammaproteobacteria bacterium
CGCTGGTTGCGCTGTTCGCGCATCTGGCGCGGGCCGCGCGCACCGCGTCCATTGCGTTCCTGCCGGCCCGGCTGCTGGCCTTCGGCGGCCGGCGCCGCAGCCGGAACAGGAGCGGGAGCGGGAGCGGGAGCAGGCGCCGGTGCAGGGACAGCGGCCACGGCTTCAGGCGCGGCTCCGGCGGCCGGCTTCTTTGCCGCGCGCTTGCGCGGTGCCGGCGCCGGGCTGGCCCCTACCGGGACGGCGGGGGCGCTCGCGGCAGCAGCAGGCTCGGCGGCTTTCTTCGCACGCGACTTGGGCGCCGGCTTGGCCGCGCCCTCGCCGCCCTCGACAGCCGCAACGGCCTCGACAGCCTTGCGCGTGCGCTTGGGCTTGGGGGCCTCGGCGCCTGCGGCGGCGTCCGCTTCGATCTGCGCCTTGGTGCGGCGCGTACGCTTGACGGGCGCCGCGTCCTGCGCTGCTGCGTCTGCGGGGGTCGCCACTGGGCTGTCTGCTGGATTAGTTGGATTCATCGTTCGTATCTAGGTTGTGCTGACTATGCTGACCTGGCGCAGCGTCAACCGGAGGCTCGGGCGCGGGGTCGTGGGTAATTACTGCAACGGGCGAAGCGTCGGTGGCGCCGGCAAGCGCCGCCTTTTCAAAGTTTTCCTGCAGCGCCGCTTCCAGCGCCTGCATGTCCGGTCCGCTCTGGGTTTCGATCTGCTGCAGCGGCGGCAGCTGCGACAGGGAGTTCAGGCCAAGATCGTCCAGGAACTGCCGGGTCGTGCCCAGCAGCGCCGGCCGGCCCAGCACTTCGCGGTGGCCCACGACGTCGATCCAGCCACGATCTTCGAGCATCTTGATGGTCTGCGAGTTCACCGTCACCCCGCGAATTTCTTCGATGTCGCCGCGCGTCACCGGCTGGCGGTAGGCAATGATCGCCAGCGTTTCCAGCGTCGCGCGCGAATACCGGGGCGGCTTCTCGGGGCTCAGCCGATCGAGGTACTGCTTCATTTCCGGCCGGCTCTGGAAGCGCCAGCCGCTGGCCAGGTTGACGATCTCGATGCCGCGGTCGCGCCAGTCGTGGCGCAATTCCTCCAGCAAAATCTTGATCGTATCGACGCCCACGCCAGCGCCCATCGGGCGGCCGTTGTCGTCCACATCGACAAACAATTTTTTCATCGCCTGGACCGTCATCGGCTCCCGCGCGCACAGCAAGGCAGTTTCGAGGACTCGTTTGGCCTCATCAGTATTCATAACGATGTCGGTGCGGGGCCGATGCGGCATCGAAGAGACGCCGCTCCAGCGGAACGATGATGCTAAAAACAGGAAATTCGTCGCCCGGACGGATCTGCGCGGGGCGGTCGTCTAGCGGAGCGGGCTGGGCCCGACCGCACGGCGGAGCGTCTCTACGCTGCTACACCGTTGAATTTCAAGAGAAACCGGACCTTCGCCGCAGCCGTGAAGGACAGCCTGCTGTGCGAACCTGGCGTGCGACAACCAGTGCCGAGTTCTCCGATTGCTGCCATTGTACCCGATAAAACGCAAGACGGAGAACTGTTGAAATGGGCGAGCGCGGCGCCGCCAGGCGCTAGAATGGCAGCGCGCGCCCGTGCGCCGGAACCATCCCCCAATAACAAGGAGACCCCATGCCGAATCCCGCCCGCCTCTGCGCTGCTTTGTTAGCGCTAACTCTGCCCTTGTGGGCGCATGCCCAGCTGGTCGTGCCGCTCTGGGCCAAGGGCGCGCCCGGCTTCGAATCGATGAAAGAGGTGCCGGAAAAGGCCGCCGACTGGTGGGTGCGCAGCGTGCACAACCCGTCGCTGACGGTGTTCCAGCCGGCCGCCGGGCGCGCCAACGGCACGGCCGTGATCATCGCACCGGGTGGGGGCCACGAAAACCTGGTGTACACGGCCGAAGGCGTGGACGCGGCGCGCTTTCTCAACACGCTGGGCGTGACCGCCTTCGTGCTCAAGTACCGGCTGGCGCGCGAAGCGGGTTCACCCTACAAACTGGACGTGCATCCGCGCCAGGACGCCTATCGCGCCATCCGGCTGGTGCGTGCGCGCAGCTGCGAATTCGGCATCGATCCCGCGCGCGTGGGCATGATGGGATTCTCGGCCGGCGGCGAAGTGGTGGCCAGCGTGGCCTACGGCAGCGGCGCGCCCACGGCCGACGCGCTCGACGCGGTGGACAAGGTCAACGGCAAGCCGGACTTCCAGGTGCTGGTGTATCCGGGACCGCTGGGCATTCCATCCACCCTGCCCGCCGACGCGCCGCCCGCGTTCATGGTGGCGGCGATGGACGACGCCTGCTGCGCCACGCCGATCATCCAGCTCACCCAGCTGTATCACCAGGCCGGGATTGCAGCCGAGGTGCACCTGTACGCCAAAGGGGCGCACGGCTTCAACATGGGCCAGCGCACGACGCTTAAATCAGTGAAGGATTGGCCGCAGCGGCTGGCTGACTGGCTGGAGGATGGCGGGTATTTGAAGGGGAAGCGATAGAACAGAGCACCAGGCTCGGGGCGGGAACCAGGAGCGGTGCAGAAGCCCGGCAATGGGAAGAGTCGGTAAACTCATCGACGTCGTCCTGGCGAAGGCCAGGACCCAAAGCGCTTTCACTCAATGACGGGGTTCCACTTTGTGCGAGCGCGGCATGGATCCCGGCCTCCGCCGGGATGACGGTTTTTGGTGTGGTGGTTGTGCATACGGGTACGCAACGCGTGCGTACCCCAGCGATGAAGCTAACAGGTGAATGGCGTTAGCAAGCCGCCAGCTTCTCCGCCAAAATAGCCGACACGCCGATAAAGGCCGGATACTCGGCCGTGATCACGAAGGTCGGCACCTGCGACAGGTAGCTGACAAAACGCCCCTTCTGCTCGAAACGCTTGCGGAACGCGGAGTTGTCGAAGCGCGCGCCCAGGCGCGGGACGATGCCGCCGCCAATGTACACGCCGCCCTGCGCGCCCAGCGTGATGGCCAGGTTGCCGGCCACGGTGCCCAGCATGCCGCAGAACACGTCGATGGCTTCGTCGCACAGCGGGCATTCGCCGGCCAGCGCGCGCTTGGAGATGGTGGCCGCGTCCAGGCCTTCGTCGGCCTTGCCGCGAATGTGCGCCAGCGCGCGGTACAGCAGTTCGATGCCCGAACCCGACAGGAAACGCTCGGCCGAGACGTGCTCGAACTGGCGCCAGGCGAATTTCAGAATCTCGACTTCGGTCTCGTTGGCCGGCGAAAAGGTCACGTGGCCGCCTTCGGACAGCAGCGCCGTCCAGCCGGAGGCCGACGGGATCAGCCCGGAGACGCCCAGGCCCGTGCCGGCGCCGATCAGGCCCAACGGCGCGCCTTCGACCGCCGCGCCGCCGCCCACCTGGCGCTTCTGC
>JBKHWY010000534.1:0-454 GCA_046566285.1 Gammaproteobacteria bacterium
CAGCATCATGCATACCAAACCCGTACTCGGCGCCGCCGACGTCAAGAAGATCGCCGCCGCCGCGGAAGCCGAAGCGCTGGCCAACGGCTGGGCCGTGTCGATCGCCATCTGCGACGACGGCGGCCACCTGCTGGCGCTGCAGCACGTCGCCATTGCGCGCCAGGGTCTCGATGAAGTACGGGCCGCTCATCGCTGGCCCGCCCGGTCCAGCGCAGCCAGGAAGGCGCGCGTGGCGCGCATGCCGTTCTGGTACGACACGCCCATTAAATCGAGGCGGCTTTGCAGGTTGGCCTTGGGGTCGTCCAGGGTGGCCGTCAGCACGGTGAAGTTGTACAGGCCTTCGAACTTGCGGTAGGCGCGCACGCAGCTCACCACCCGCATCGGCAGGGTGCGCGCTTTCACGAACTGCTCGGTGCACGAGGGCCCGGTCAGGCGCGTGTCGCGGTTGGACCCC
>JBKHWY010000534.1:464-3361 GCA_046566285.1 Gammaproteobacteria bacterium
AGGCCGTCGGTATCGAACAATTTGGTCGACAGGGCCGCGAAGCGGATCGGATCGAGCACGCTGGTGCGCACATACTGGTGGGTCATGGACACCAGACCGGTCTGCTGGGTGTCGGAGACGTAGATGGCCGACTCCATCGAACACGAGATGGTGTCGGCCGTGAAGGTCGCATCCTGCTTGACGTTCGAGCGCCCCCAGCAGCGCACCTGGGCCGATTCGCGCACCGGCACCTGGTACGGCCCCATGGTCTTGGACGCCAGCGGGGTTTCCAGCAGCCGGTCGATCATGGCGCGCTGGTGCGCCAGCAGCTGCTGGGCGATCACGGGATTGAAGTCGCGCGGCGGCGCCCGTTGCGCCTGCACCTTGGCCAACAGCTCCTGCGCATAGCGCACCGGCACCAGGAAGCTCACCAGCTCACCATCGGTGCGCTTCGACACGTTCACGCCTACCACCACGCCATCGGCCGTGACACTGGGGCCGCCGCTCATGCCCGAGTTGATCGGGCCGGTGAACAGCAGCTGGTCGTAGAAGCTGCGCGAAATGACGCCGTTGTAGGCGCCTTCGGAAATCGCGAAGCCCAGGTCGAGGGGATTGCCCAGCGAGTACAGGTACTGGCCCTGGATCAGCTGGGCGGGCGTGGCGGGCAGGCGGAAAAACCCCGTGCCACAGCGCTTGATGCGCACCACCGCCAGGTCGTGCAGCACATCCACGGCCAGCAGTTCCACCGGGCCGGTGGCGCCGTCGGTGGCGATGAATTCGCCGGCGTACACGTCCGGCTGCAGGGCCATCTGCGACACCACGTGGTAGTTGGTCAGCACCAGGTCGCCCGTACCCACCAAAAAGCCCGAGCCGACCGAGGACTGGCTGCGCCCGTTCTTGAGCAGCATGCGGATCTGCAGCAGGTCGGACTTGGCGGCCGCGTACAGCTTCTGGGCCGAACTGGAAGGGGTGGGGAGGGCGGCCCCATTGTCCGGGTCCTGCGCCGCCGCGCCGGCCGCGTCCCCGCACAGCAGGGCAAGGGTAGTCAGGAGGACGGGCAGGGCGCGTTTCATTCAAGGCCTGGATGGACGACGAAGATTTGCTATCTTCGCATCACCGCGCCAAAATTAAAACAAAAACAAAAACACGCCTGAAAAATCCACCACCGGTCAGAGTTCGCCATCCTCGGCGATGGTGGCCGGCTGCGGCGCCATCATGTGCCCCAGCTTGGCGGCCTTGGTGTCGAGGTAGGCGTTGTTGAAGGCGTTGCGGTTCACCAGCAGCGGCACCCGTTCGCTGACCGTCACGCCCAGCTTCTGCATGGCGTCGATCTTGCGCGGATTGTTGGTCATCAGGCGCAGCGCCTCGATGCCGAAGTGCGTCAGCATCGGTTTGCACAGCTCGTAGTTGCGCGCGTCCGCATGAAAGCCCAGCGCCAGGTTGGCTTCCACCGTGTCGGCGCCGGCTTCCTGCAGCCGGTAGGCGCGGATCTTGTTCACCAGCCCGATGCCCCGGCCCTCCTGGCGCAGGTACAGCAGGATGCCCCGGCCTTCCTCGGCGATCTTCTTCAGCGCGCCTTCCAGCTGGGCGCCGCAGTCGCAGCGCTGCGAGAACAGCACGTCGCCGGTCAGGCATTCGGAGTGCACGCGCGCCAGCACCGGCGCGCCATCGCCGATGTCGCCCAGCGTCATGGCCAGGTGCTCCTTGCCGGTCGTGTGCTCGACGAACGCATGCAGCGTGAACTGCGCCCACGGGGTGGGCAGCGCGCAGGACGTGGTGTAGTCGAGGAGGGAATCAGGTGCGGCGGAGGGCATGGCGGAAATCTCGGATCTATTGCTGTACCCGCAAGTGTAGCGGAAAACGCGGGCGGCCGCCGGGCAAGGGACCGCCCGTCGGCACCGCCGCGCCGTCCGTACTCTCCAATCTTAAGCCGGCAAATCGAACACCAGCACCTCCGCATCCTGGGCGTTGGCGATGCGGATCGCTGCCTCATCGCTCAACTTGGCCGCGTCGCCTGCGCGCAGCGGCGTGCCGTTGACTTCCAGCTGGCCGCGGATCAGGTGCACGTAGCCCTTGCGCCCGGCCGCCAGCCGATGCTCGACCGCGTCGCCTGCGCCCAGGATGGCCGCGTACAGCGCCGCATCCTGGTGGATCAGCACCGAGCCTTCGCGCCCGTCGCTGGAGGCCACCAGGCGCAGCCGGCCCTGTTTGGTCTCCGGCGCGAAGTGCTTCTCCTCGTAGCTGGGCGGGATGCCCGCCACGTTCGGCTGGATCCAGATCTGCAGGAAGTGCACCGGTTCCGTGCTGGAGCCATTGAACTCGCTGTGGCGCACGCCGCTGCCGGCGCTCATGCGCTGCACGTCGCCGTAGTGCAGCACCGAGCCGGTGCCCATGCTGTCCTTGTGCTCCAGCGCGCCGGACAGCACGTAGGAGACGATCTCCATGTCGCGGTGGCCGTGGGTGCCGAAGCCCTGCGAGGGCGCCACCACGTCTTCGTTGATCACCAGGAGGGGGCCGAAGCCGGTGTGGCGCGGGTCATGGTAGTGGCCGAACGAGAACGTGTGCTTCGATTGCAGCCAGCCATGGTTGGCGCTGCCCCGGTCTTCACTTTTGCGTACTTCCAGCATGATGTGCTCCAATCGATCAATGAGGTTTTAATTTGATAACATTCAGTATTTTCGACGGTGACTTGCGGGTGTTTCGAGTCGATGAACGCAGTATAGACGCCGGCACCTCGTTGTAAAAACGGAAAAATTTCACTCCTATGATCGAAAAAATCGAATGCTTCGCCTGAGCCTGGACGCGCTGCAGATCCTCGACGCCCAGGTGGGTAGAGAGGCGTGCGGCCTGGCCCCCGCCAGCAATCCATACCAGGATGCGTCGCGGCGCCTCGTCAAGCACCAGTCCGGCGCCTTCCT
>JBKHWY010000535.1:0-3356 GCA_046566285.1 Gammaproteobacteria bacterium
GACGCCATCATGAAGCAGCCGTCGCCCGCGAAGCACACCACCGGGCGGTCGGGATGGCGAACCCCGGCGGCGATCGCGGCGGGAAGGCCGTAGCCCATCGCCCCGCTGGTGGGCGCGAGCTGGGTGCGCCGGGCGCCATAGCGGAAGAAGCGGTGCGCCCAGGTGGCGTAATTGCCGGCCCCGTTGGTGATGATGGTGTCGTGCGGCGCTTGCGCCATCAATTCCTGCACCACCTGCCACAGGTTGAGGGGCGCCGCGCCATCGTGGAACACCGGCGGGCAGGCCTGCCAGGCTGCCAGCTCCGCGCGCGCTTCGGCCACCGTGTGGCGCCAGGCCGACGCATCCACCGGCGCCATCGCCGCCAGCCGGGCGGAGATCTCCTGCGGCCCGCTGTTGATCATCAGGTCGGCCTGGTACACGCTGCCCAGTTCCTCGGCGTCGGCGTGCACGTGCACCAGGCGCTGGCGCGGCACGGGGGCATCGAGCAGGGTATAGCCGCCGGTGGTCATCTCGCCCAGGCGCGGTCCCAGCGCCAGCACCAGGTCGGCCTGGCCGATGCGTTCGGCCAGCTTGGGGTTGATGCCGATGCCGACGTCGCCGATGTAGTGCGGATGGTCGTTGTCGAGCAGGTCCTGGAAGCGGAACGCGCAGGCCACCGGCAGGGCGTTGGCCTCGGCGAAGCGGCGCAGGTCGGCGCAGGCCGCGTCCAGCCAGCCGCCGCCGCCCACGATCACCAGGGGGCGGCGGGCGTCGGCCAGCAGGGCGCGCAGGCGCGCCAGCTGTTCGGGGGCGGGCGCGGCCTGCACGGCCTGGTAGCGGCGCAGGCGGGGCAGCCGGTCAACCTCCGCGCGCCGGGTCAGCATGTCCTCCGGCAGGGCCAGCACCACCGGCCCGGGGCGGCCGCTGGTGGCCACCTGGAAGGCGCGCGCGATGTACTCGGGAATGCGCTCCACCACCTCGATCTGGGCCACCCACTTGGCCATCTGGCCGAACATGCGGCGGTAGTCGATTTCCTGGAACGCTTCGCGGTCCTGGAAGTCGCTGCCCACCTGCCCGATGAAGAGGATCATGGGGGTGGAATCCTGGCGCGCCGTGTGCACCCCGATCGAGGCATTGGTGGCGCCGGGGCCGCGCGTGACGAAGCAGATGCCGGGCCGCCCGGTCAGCTTGCCGTAGGCCTCGGCCATGAAGGCCGCGCCCCCTTCCTGGCGGTTGACGATGAAGCGGATGGAGGAATCGTGCAGGGCATCGAGCACGTCGAGATAGCTTTCGCCGGGCACGCCGAAGGCGGTGTCGGCGCCGTGGATCGCCAGGGCATCGACCAGGATCTGGCCGCCCGAACGGGAAGGGTTCATGTTGCCTCTTTCTTGTGGAAGGGGGGCGGGAGCCACCGGTTGTGGTGTGCGTCAATTTTAGATTAGCTGCTTTTGCCGTGCTTTTGAAATAGCGACAAGAATTGACAGATTCTTCCGCCCGTCTGGTCCTGCACGTTTGAGCTTCCCCAAGCCCTTCCTCAACCAATGGTCTGCACCGCGGTCTAAGCCAGGTGTGCCCCAACGATTCGCCTCATGGACCTGCTCGTCATTCTCATCTTGATTCTGCTCAACGGCGTGTGCGCCATGGCCGAGCTGGCCGTCGTGTCGTCCAAGCGCGTGCGTCTCGATACCCTGGCCGGGCAGGGCAGCCAGGGCGCGCGCACGGCCATCGAGCTGGCCGACCAGCCCAGCGCTTTCCTCTCGACCGTGCAGGTGGGCATCACCGTGATCTCGATTTTCAACGGCGCGTTTGGCGAAGCCTCGCTGGTGGCCAGGCTCAGCCCGAAGCTGGAAGCCATCCCCGCGCTGGCGCAGTACGCCCGCCCGCTTGCGCTCGCGCTGGTGGTGGCCGGCATCACCTTCTTTTCCATCGTGCTGGGCGAACTGGTGCCCAAGCGCCTGGCGATGCGCCATCCCGAGGCGATTGCCGCCCTGGTGGCGCGGCCCATGCGCGCCCTGTCCGTGCTGATGACGCCCTTCGTCAAGATCCTGTCGCTGACCACCGACCTGGTGACGCGCCTCTTGGGCATGCACAAGGACGAGCGCAGCGGGCCGACGCCGGAAGAAATCAGCGGGATACTCAAGGAAGGGAGCGAAGCGGGGGTGCTCGAGCGCACCGAGTCCGACATCGCCCAGCGCGCCGTGCGGCTCGACGACGTGCGCCTGCCGTCCATCATGACCCCACGCATCGACGTGGTGTTCATCGACCTGCTCGATGCCCCGGCGGACAACCTGGCGCGCATTGCCGCCAGTCCGTACAGCCGCTTTCCCGTGTGCCGGGGCGACTCCAGCCAGGTGCTCGGCATCGTCAACGCCGCCGACCTGTTTGAACAAGCCGTGCGCCAGGGCGGCCTGCAAGCCGTGGACATCGCCGCCGCGCTGACCCAGCCCGTGTACGTGCCGGCCTCGAACAGCGCCATGGGCCCCTTGGACCTGCTGCGCGAGCGCCATGCGGAAGTGGCGCTGGTCATCGACGAGCACGGCCAGGTGCAGGGCATGGTCACCTTGATCGACCTGATGGAAGCGCTGGTCGGCGGACTCGATGCCGGCCAGGACGAGGATGCCGTGCAGCGCGAGGACGGCAGCTGGTTGATCGACGGGGCGCTGTCGCTGCAGCGCTGCCGCGAGCTGCTGGAGCCCCAGTCCAGCGAGCCGCTGCGCTTTCCCGACGAGGAACGGGGCGAATTCCAGACCGTGGCCGGCTTCGTGCTGCACCAGCTCGGCCACCTGCCGGAAGCGACCGATTATGTGGATGCCTGCGGCTTCCATTTCGAAGTGGTGGACATGGACCGGCGCCGCATCGACCGGGTGCTGGTCTCGAAACTCGAGCCGGGTGGCCCGGACGCGGTACAATGAAGGGGTGAAGCAGGCCAGACAGTCGCTGGCTGGCGCCCTCGGGTGCTGGCGGGAGGAAGGTCCGGACTCCATAGAGCAGGGTGACGGTTAACGGCCGTCCGCTGAAGTCGGCGTGCGCAAGCGCGTCGTATAAGGCGAGGAACAGGGCCACAGAGACGAGCGTATTAAGTTACGGTGAAACGCGGTAACCTCCACCTGGAGCAATTCCAAATAGGCACGCGTTGAGGCGGCTCGCGGAGCGTGCGGGTAGGAAGCTTGAGCGCTGGAGTAATTCGGCGCCTAGAGGAATGGCTGTCATAGCGTCGGCTTGCCGGCGCCGTAACAAAATCCGGCCTATCGGCCTGCTTCACATTAATTCAATACGGTGAGATGACCGACTACGTTCTCGCCCTGGACCAGGGCACGACCAGTTCCCGCGCCATCCTGTTCGACCGCCATGGCCAGCCTCGCGCCATGGCGCAGCAG
>JBKHWY010000536.1:0-3354 GCA_046566285.1 Gammaproteobacteria bacterium
GTCCAGTTACAGCGCTACCTTGCTCCCGTGCTCGACCCGGATGCCCTGCTGGTGACCGACAGCCATGCGGCCTACCGGGCGTTTGCGCGCCGGGCCGGCATCAGCCATGAGACGGTCAACTTGCGTGCCGGCATTCGTGTGATGGGTGCGCTGCACGTGCAGAACGTCAACGCGTATCACAGCCGCCTGCGCGGCTGGCTCGCGCATTTCCGTGGAGTGGCCACCAGGTATTTGTCGAATTACCTCGGCTGGCGCTGGGCCATCGATGGCGAGCGCATCGGTGACGCGGTCACCTTCCTTCGCTCTGCGGTGGGCGTTTTCAACACTTAACGGTGACAGCGCCTTGTTCCCGTATTGATGGGGTCGCTTAGCGCCCAGACGTTGCAAATCGGTGAGGCTTGGTCCTACAAGCGCGCAGCCTGAACACCCTACAGAACAACTCGCCTGTCGGGACTAAGATAGCCACTCCTTTGATGCACATACATTGAGAGATAGCTGTATCCGCAGAGGAATCCATTCAACTTCAAGAGGAGAGCATCATGGCAAATAACCAAGGCGGTAACAAAGGCAACAACCAGAGCGGCGACACCAGCAACCGCGGTTTCGCATCGATGGACCCAGAAAAGCAGCGCGAGATCGCCAGCCAAGGTGGCCGCGCCGCGCATGAATCGGGCAATGCCCATGAATTCACGTCCGAGGAAGCCCGCGAAGCCGGCCGTGCCGCGCACGCATCGGGCAATGCCCATGAATTCAATTCGCAGGAAGCCCGCGAGGCCGGCAGCATGAGCCACAAAAATGACGGCAATCGTCAGAGCGGCTCGCAAGGTTCGGGGAATCAAGGCAATCAAGGCAATCAGGGCGGCCAGGGCGGCGGCACCCGGGGCGGCTCGCCGGAGCAGCATGCCAAGGCCGGCAGCCAAAGCCACAAGAACGACAAGAAGTAATCAGTACTCAATTAGCGGCCATCTCATACACGGGGTGGCCGTTTGACGGGGTCAGCCAGCGTCATCTCAGCGCCCATCATGCCGTGCCACCGCGCGGTGCGGGCGCGTCATCCTCCCTCAAGTCCACAAGCGCTCGCCACGCACATCCAGCTGCGTCAGGTACAGGCGCATGTCGAACTCGTATTGATGGTAATTCGGCTCCATGTAAGTGCACAGCTTGTAGAAGGCCTTGTCGTGCTGCTTTTCCTTCACGTGCGCCAGCTCGTGCACGGCAATCATGCGCAAGAATTCCAACGGCACTTCCTTAAAGACGGTCGCCACGCGGATCTCGTGCTTGGCCTTGAGCTTGCTGCCCTGGACGCGCGAGACCGAGGTGTGCAATCCAAGCGCATGCTGGATCACGTGGATCTTGCTGTCGAACGCGACTTTGTTGATCGGCTCGGCGTTGCGCAAGTATTCGTTCTTTAACTCCTGCACGTAGTCGTACAAGGCGCGGTCGGTGCGGATGCCGTGCGCGCTTCGATAGCGCTGTGTCAGCACGTCGCCAAGCTTGTCCTGGGCGATCAGTTGCGCCACTTGCTGGCGCATGGTATCGGGATAGGCGCTGAGGTATTTCAGCTGGTTGGCGTCGGCCAGGCGAGCCGGGGAGTTCTGCGATGACATGGCGGGGAGGGTAACACAAGACGCACGCCGAGGAGTTCGCCAAGGCACACGCCGCCGAACACACCAAGAAGCGCGGTAACGGGCACGGCCCCGGGAACCGCAAGGGCAATGCAAAGCGCACTCCAGGGTGCACGGGCAAAGGCTAAAGGCAAAGGCAAAGGCAAAGGCAAAGGCAAAGGCCCAGTAAAGGGCCGGGCAGGGCAGAGCACGGCACGGCAGAGACGACGGGCCGGCAGAACCGGCCTGTGTTCGACTGCGCGATCGCCTCGACTCGCTTCCTTGCTGTGAAGATGTGTCCCCGCGCAGTCAGCTTATTCGTCTTCCTTGCCGGCCGACCTGGTCTTGTTGCCCGATGCATTACCCGCGCTGCCGCCGCCGGCCGAGCCGCTGGCACTGCCGCTCGATGCGGTGCGTGCACCCCCTTGCGCATTGGCGGCCTGGCGGCTGGCCGATTGCCGGCTCTCGCCACCCTTGCGGCCGATATCGGCCATGTGCTCGCGATTGCGGCTGACCGCTTCGCCGCCTTTCTGGCCAGCCCGGCGCGCTTCTTCGGAATTGAATTCGTGGGCCGTGCCTTTCTGATGCGCGGCCTGGCCACCTTTGCTGGCGATCTCGCGCTGCTGGTTTTCGTCCATTGCCGCGAAGCCGCGCTTGGCCGGACCCTGGCCGCTGCCGCTTCCGCTCTTTTGCGCACTGCCGCCCGAGCTCGCGCTCTTGCCGCTGCCGCTGTCCTTGTTCGTCGCCATGTCATTCTCCTTGATGTGAAGTATCGGATTGATCCGGTTGTCGAAAGCCGTCGTGGCCGTGTTCGTCGTTTAGAGATCACCTTCGTTGATAAGTTCACCTCACCTGCACTACATTTGTCCTGGACGCTCTAGTTGGGCGCGCGCGGCGGATGGCGCACGCCGTCATGCGGCGCCATCCGGTCTGCGGGCGGCGGCGCGCTGATGTCTTCATCCAGTTCGTCCTTGCGCGCCCGGATGTCGGCCGCCAGCTCCACCAGATCGATGCCGCTGGCACGCATGGCCGGGAACATCTCGTCTTCCTCCTTTTCGATGTGATGGGCGATTTCCTCGGCCAGGACGCTGACGGTGGCCTCGTAGTGGTCGTCGCCCGGGTACATGACTTCGAGCTGGCTGACCAGTTCCAGCGCCCCGCTGTGTTCGATGTCCGCTTCGTCCATCAGTTCATCGTTGTCGATCACCGCGCGGGCGCGCGGGTACACCAGTTCTTCCTCGATCATTGAGTGCACGGTCAGCTCGTAGCAAATTTCGTCGACCAGGCGGGCCTTGCGCTCGTCTTCGTCATCCATGCCGCGCAGGCTGTCGAACTCGGAGAACAGGAACTTGACGCGGTTGTGGTCGGCCTGCAGCAGGTCGAGCGCATCCAGGGTGGACTGGTACTGCGGTTTGGATTGCTGGGACATGAAAGGTCTCCTGTGAAGTTCAGGCCGTGCCGGCCGGGGCGTTCGCGGCGGGCAGCAGCCACGGCGTGTAGCGGGCCAGGTCGATGTTGCCGCCACCCAGTACGTGCATCAGCTGCTCCTGGTAGCGGCGCAGGCGCTCGCCCGTCGCGCCCAGCGGGTTGGCCATGAGATTGGGCAGCGTGGCGGGGTCGCCGGCGGCGATTTGCCGGCTGGCCTGGTAATAGTCGCCCAGCACGTCCTGGGTGAGCTGCAGATTCAGGTCGTTGAGCTTGCGCGCGACCTCGACGCTTTTCTGCGTCAGGTCGGCCATGAAGCTGATCT
>JBKHWY010000537.1:0-3350 GCA_046566285.1 Gammaproteobacteria bacterium
CATCGAGACCCCGCTCGGATGCGTGCATGTCAGCGCGTCGATCGGGATTGCCGTGCTGCCCGACGATACGCTCGACATCGACGAGCTGGTGGACCAGGCCGACCTGGCCATGTTCCGCCAGAAACGCCAGCGCAAAGGCGGCCCGGGCGCTGTGCCGGCCCTGTCAGTGGTATCCTGAGGCCACACGCGCTTGACGAGGTCAGCGCCAAAAAAACGACAAAAAAAAATGCGCATCCGGTGACCGGATGCGCAAACAGGGGTAGTCAACAGTGCGCGGGACAGGCCCGCCGCAACCATCGACCGCTATTGTAGAACGGGGTTTTCCGCGCAGTGAAAACTTGGCATTTCATTTTTTGAAATGTCGTATTTACGCGGGCATTTGGTCAAGGTCGGCACGACTTGCCAACGGAATGCAAAAACGCAGGCGCGTTCCGCCGCCCGGGCTGCCACGCATGTCCAGCGTGCCGCCGAACACATTCACTCGTTCACGGATGCCGTTGTGCAAGGCCGGTAGCCCGCCGCCATCTTCGCTGATCGTCACCGCCACCTGATGGGTGTCGATGTCCAGCACCACGTCCACGTGGCTGGCGCGGGCGTGCCCGATGATCTGGTCGAGCGACTCGCGCAGGATGCGGAAGATCACGGCGGCGCGCTGCTCGTCGGCCACATCATGGTCGTCGCCGTGCACGCTCAGGCGGCAGGCGATCTTGCTGCGCGTGCGGAACTGGCCCACCAGCCATTCGGTCGCCGCCCCCAGGCCCAACTCCAGCGTACTCGGGTGCAATTCATTGATGATGGCCCGCACCGAGTGGATCGATGCGTCGATGGTGGCCAGGGCCTGGTGCACGTGCAGCTGCAGGGCCGGGTCGGCGCAGCGCGCCTGCAGCAACTGGGCATCGAGCTTGAGTGCCAGCAGGTTCTGGCCCAGCTCGTCATGGATGCCCAGCGCAATGCGTTTGCGCTCTTCTTCCTTGGCTGTTTCCAGGTGCGCGGTGAGACGGCGCAACTGGGCGTAGGAGCTGGCCAGTTCCTGCTCGGCGGCGGCGCGTTCGCACACTTGCACGCGCAATTGTTCATTGGCGCGCCGCAGCTCGGCCGTGCGGGTGCGGATGCGCAGTTCCAGGCTCTGCTTGACGGCGGCCAATTCCAGTTCGGTGGCCTTGCGTTGGGAGATGTCGGTCAGCAGCAGCAGGCACCCCGGCGCGCCCACGTGGTCCGGCGCGGCGCGGCTGCTGATGATGGCCCAGCCGAGCGTGCCGTCGGCGCGCCGGAACGTCAGGTCGTGGCTGCGGCTGGCGCTCACGCCGTCGAGGTCCAGCAGGGCGGTCAGCCGGGCCGGCGGATTGTCGCCCAGGAAGCGCTGGAGCGGCGCGCCCTGCAGCGTGGCCATGTCGCAGGCAAACATCTGGCACAGGCGGGCATTGGCCAGCACGGTGGCGCCCGCCGCATCGACCATCCACACGCCCTCATGCAGGGTGTTGGCGAAATGGTGGTAGTGCAGGCGCGCATCGCGCGCCTGCGCAGGTGAGGCGGGCGGGGAGGGGCGCCTGAGCAGGTGGCGCAGCCCCAGCAGGGCCAGCACGGTCAGGCTGGCCATCAGCACGATGGCCGCGTGGGCATGGCCCGGCATGGGCAGGAGCAGGAGCGTGCACGCAGTGGCGGACACGGCGGCGACGAGGACAAGGCAAAGCGCGGCGGGCTTGGACGGATTCATGCGCTCCTCCCACAGTTGTGTCTGGCAAATTCTAGGCCGGTTCACAAAGTTGCGGCGTTCGTCACGCGTGAAGTGTGGCGGATTTGTATACAACAAAAAAATGCGGGCACGTGGCCCGCATTCTTGTGCTTGTATGGCGTGCGTGGCGCCGTTCAGCCGGAGATCAACCGGTATTGCGCAGGCCGGCCGCCACTCCGTTGATCGATAGGTGAATGCCGCGGTGCACGCGTTCGTCGATCTTGTCCGGGTCACCCGCCACCGCACGATGACGGTGGATCAGCTCGACCTGCAAGTGGTTCAGCGGGTCGAGGTAGGCGAAGCGGTTCTGGATCGAGCGGGCCAGGAGCGGATTGGCGGTCAGGCGCTCGTTGGTGCCGGTGATGGTTTCCAGCACCGACAGGGCGGTGCCGTGCTCGGCGGCGATGCGCTTGAAGATGCGCTCGCGCAGCTCGACGTCGGCCACCAGCTCGGCGTAGCGCGAAGCGATCGCCAGGTCGGTCTTGGCCAGCACCATGTCCATGTTCGACAGCAGGGTGGCGAAGAACGGCCATTCCTTGAACATCTGGCGCAGGGTGGCGACCTTCTCGTCGCGCTGGCCTTCGTCCAGCCACTGCGAAATGGCCGAGCCGAAGCCGTACCAGCCGTTGATCAGGAGGCGGCACTGGCCCCAGGAGAAGCTCCAGGGAATCGCGCGCAAGTCTTCGATGCGCTTGGTTTTCTTGCGCGAGGCGGGACGCGAGCCCAGGTTCAGCTCGGCGATTTCCGCGATCGGGGTGGCCGAGAAGAAGTAGTCGGTGAAGCCCTCGGTCTCGTACACCAGGTTGCGGTAGGCCTTGTAGGCACGCTCGGACAGGCCGGCCATGATCTCTTCGAAACGCGCCAGGCGCTCGACCTTGGCGCCTTCCACCGGATGCGGCATCAGGGTCGCTTCCAGGGTGGCGGCCACCAGCAGTTCCAGGTTGCGCCGGCCGATGTCCTTGTTGGAGAACTTGGACGAGATGATTTCGCCCTGTTCGGTCAGGCGGATCTGGCCGTTCACGGTGCCGGGCGGCTGGGCCAGGATGGCGTCGTACGAGGGACCGCCGCCGCGGCCGACCGTGCCGCCGCGGCCGTGGAACAGGCGCAGCTTGACGCCGGCTTCGGCGAAGATCTTGACCAGGTGGATCTCGGCCTTGTACAGCTCCCAGTTGGAGGTGAGAAAGCCCCCGTCCTTGTTCGAGTCCGAGTAGCCCAGCATGACTTCCTGCTCGTTGCCCTGGCCTTCGATCAGCTTTTTCACCAGCGGCAGGGCCATCCATTCCTGCATGATGCCGGCGGCGCGCTGCAGGTCGGGGATGGTTTCGAACAGCGGGATGACCATCGCGTCGAGCTCGTTGGCTTTCACGCGCAGCAGGCCCGTTTCCTTTTGCAGCAGCAGCACTTCCAGCAGGTCGGACACGGTCTCGGTGTGCGAGATGATGTAGTTGCGGATCGCGCGCTTGCCGTAGCGCTGGCGGATTTCCTTGGCGGTGCGCAGGATCTGCAGTTCGCCGGTGGTCTGCTCGCTGTACTCGGCGTACGGCGAATACAGCAGGCGCGGCTGGGTCAGTTCGGCCAGCAGCAGCTGGACCTTGGCCGCTTCGTCCAGGCTCGAGTA
>JBKHWY010000538.1:0-3339 GCA_046566285.1 Gammaproteobacteria bacterium
GCGGAGGCTCGACCCCATCGGGCAGCGGCAGCACCACCGTGAAGGTGCTGCCCTTGCCTTCCTCGCTCTCGACCTCGATCGAGCCGTCCATCAGATCGACCAGCTGGCGGCAGATGGCCAGGCCCAGGCCGGTGCCGCCGTAGCGCCGGGTGGTGGTGCTGTCGGCCTGTTCGAATTTCTGGAACAGTCTCTCGATGGCGTCCGGCGCGATGCCGATGCCGGTGTCGGTCACGGCAAAGCGGATCATGTTGACGGCGCCGCGCTTGTCCTTGAGGTCGACCTTGACGGTGACGTCGCCGGCATTGGTGAACTTGAACGCATTGCCGACCAGGTTGACCAGCACCTGGCGCAAGCGGGTGGGGTCGCCCACCACGAACGGCGGCAGGTCGTCGGCCAACTCCACCGCAAAGCCCACGCTGTGCCCGCGCGCCTGCTCCTCGAACAGGCTGACCACGTTCTCGATCATGGCCGACAGGGCAAAGTCGATGTTCTCGATGGTGAGCTTGCCCGCTTCGATCTTGGAAAAATCCAGCAGGTCGTTGATCAGGGTGAGCAGCGACTGGGCGTTGTGCTGCCCGCGCAGGATCTGCTCGCGCGTGGACGGCGACAGCATGGCGTCGCGCAGCGCAAGGCTCAGCATGCCGATCACGCCGGCCAGCGGCGTTCTCATCTCGTGGCTCATGTTGGCCAAGAATTCCGACTTCTGGCGCGTGGCATCCTCGGCCTTCTGCTTGGCCAGGCGCAGGCGGTCTTCGTTGTCCTGCAGGGCGCGGTTGGCCTGGGCCAGCTCCTCGGTGTTCAGGCGCACCTGGCGTTCCTGTTCCAGCAGGCGCGCCTGGGTTTCCTCCAGCTCGCGGTAGGCTCGCGCATTGTCGAGCGCCACGGCGGCGTGCGCGGCCAGGGTCTGCAGCATGTCCAGGTGCACGCGCCGGTATGCGCCCTTCGTCACGCTCTGCACGCACAGCACGCCCATCATGCGTTCCTTGACGATCAGCGGCACGTACATCATGGCCACCGGCGTGCTGCGCGGGCTGCCGTCGATCTTGGCCACCGGCGCGGTCGGCCCGCTCTGCGGCGCGCTCAAATAATTGTCGTACTCGGCCTCGAGGTCGTTGATGAACACTTCGCGCCGGTGGTGCAGCACCCACACGGCGAACTGGTTGGGATCGGCCAGGGAGCGCCGGTACACCTGGCTGCGCACGCCATGGTCCATCGCGAACGGGAATTCGATGACGCCGGCTTCTTCGCGGTAGAAGCCGATGCCGAAGATGCTGGCGTCCATCAGGTGGTGCACGTGCCGGTACACGGTCTGCATGATGGTTTCCATGTCGAGCGTGGCGGTCAGTTCGCGTCCGATCTCGGAGAGCACCGAGATATTCCGGTGCGCCAGTTCCACGTTGACCTTCTGGCGCTCGACTTCTTCCTTCTGGCGCTCGGCATCGGCGCGGCGGCGTTCCAGCAGGCGGTTCTGCTCTTCGATTTCCTCGGTGCGCAGGCTCACCAGCCGTTCCAGCTCGGTCTTCTGGCGCGAAAGGCTCGACAGGCGCGCGCGGTAGGCCGCCATCGCCCCGCCCAGCACCAGTGTGGCGAACAGGGTGCGGAACCACCAGGTCTTCCACCAGGGCGGCAGGATGGTGATGTGCAGCGTGGCCGTGGAGGCGCTCCACACGCCGTCCTTGTTGGCGGCGCGCACCCGGAAGGTGTAGGTGCCGGGGTCGAGGTTGGTGTAGGTGGCAAAGCGCTTGGACGCGTCGGTGGTGACCCAGTGCTGGTCGAAGCCTTCCAGCTGGTAGGAGTACAGGTTGCGCTGCGGGGCGGCGAAGTGCAGGGCCGAAAACTCGAGCGAGAACACCGAATCGGCCGCGTCCAGCGTGACGTCGGTGGCGCGTTCGACGGGCCCGCCCAGCAGTCCCGGACGGGCCTGTTCGATGGGCCGGTTGAAGATCTGGAAGCCCGTGATGACGGCGCGCGGGGCGATCAGATTGTCGCTGATGGCGCGCGGATTGAAGGCGGTGACGCCATTGAAGCCGCCGAAGTACAGGGTGCCGTCGCCGGCGCGCAGGGCCGAGCCGTCGAAATAGGCGCCTTCGATGGTGCCGTCGCCGGCGCTGTAGTTGCGCCAGCGACCGCTGCGCGGCTCCAGGCGCGACAGGCCGGCGTTACTGCTGATCCAGAGGTTGCCGTCGGCGTCTTCCAGCATGGCCGCGACGGCATCGTCGGCCAGGCCGTCGCGCGCCGTGTAGCGCACGAAGCGCACCATGCCGCCGGCCTCGATGCTCATGCGGTTCAAGCCCCCGGCGGTGCCAACCCAGATGGCGCCCGCATGGTCCTCCAGCAGGTAGTGCACTTCGTCGTGCGACAGGCTGTGCGGATCGCTGGGGTCGTGGCGGAAGTGGCGGAACTTGCCGCTCTGGCGGTCGTACAGGTCGAGGCCGTCGAAGGTGCCCACCCACACCCTGCCGTGGCGGTCTTCCAGCAGCGGGCGCACCACGTTGTCGGCCAGGCTGGCGGCATCGCGCGGATCGTGGCGGAAGGTGGTGACCGGGCCGCCGGCCGGGTCGAACCGGTGCAGCCCGCCGCGCGAGGCCACCCACACCATGCCGCTGCGCTCGAGCAGCAGGCCGCGCACGGTGTTGGCGTCCGGTTCGCCGTTGGCGAACACCTTGAATTCGAAGCGGTTGGCGCCCGGGTCGAAGCGCATCAGGCCCGACTGGCTGCCCACCCACAGGGCGCCGTCGCGGTCGCGCGCCAGGGCGCTGGCCGGCAGGGCGGTGAGGCCGGACGCCTTGTGCGCCGGCGGCGTGAACAGGGTGGCGCGCCCGGTCTCGGGGTCGTACTGGTTCAGGCCATCGTTGGCCGCCAGCCACAGCTTGCCGTCGCTGTCCTCGATGATGGCGCGCACCTTGTTGTCCGACAGGCTGCCCTCCATGTCGGCCGCGTGCACGATGCGGGCGAAGCCGCCGCTGTTGAGGTCCACCCGCGATACTCCGGCATACCAGGTGCCGACCCAGAAGGTGCCGACCCGGTCGCGGTACAGCGCCGAGATCTGGTTGTCGGCCACGCTGTGGTTGTCGCCCGCCACGTGGCGGTAGTTGGCGAAGCGGCGCGTCTGCGGATGCCAGCGATACAGGCCGTCGGCGTGGCTGCCCACCCACACGGTGCCATCCGGGTCCTCGTACAGCACGGTGATCTGGGCCGCGCCCATGCCTTCGCGCGCGCCCATCCGGCGGCGCTGGTCCGCCAGGCTGCCGACCTTCCAGGTTTCCAGCCCGGCCAGGGTGCCGATCCACAGGGTCTGGTCGCTGTCGACCAGCAGCGCCTGGACGGCGTTGTAGCGGC
>JBKHWY010000539.1:0-3325 GCA_046566285.1 Gammaproteobacteria bacterium
TGCCCAAGGTCAGGTCGTTACAGAACCAGTCGCGCGGATTGCAGTATGCCCCACCGGCGTTGCCCGAGACGGCGCCACTGCTGTGATAAGCCACCACTTCGTCATCCTGCCCCGGCAGCAGGAAAGAGTAGGCAGTGCCGCGCGCTCCGGCATACATGTGGAACCAGATCCCGCGGGTGTCGTTGTGGTCGTACATGGCGCGTGCCGTGCTTGTCTTGAGGTCGCGCACCAGCGGCTCGCTGGTGGTCCATGCGCCCGCGTCCGACAGTTCCGAGCCGCCCCCGGCGCCGCCCGCCACCCTCACCCACTTGATGTTCCACCCCGTTTGCGAGCGCCCGGCCGAGCCGCACACGCCGCCCGCGCCCGGCACGGCGTTGGTCACGGTGCGGGTGGAGCCGCCGTAGTTGGCCAGCGTGTAGCCGATCATCGGGTCGCCCGCGCTGTAGGCCGCCACGTAGCACCAGTTGGCGCCGGTGCAGAAGCAGTCGAGCGCGTTGCGTACCTTGACGCTCTCGGTGGAGATGCTGCTCTTGCCATCCCAGTTGACCGCCTTCTTGTTCACCCCGGCCGCCACGGTGCCCGGCCCCCAGTACGAAAAGTCGTTGTAGTTGCCGGACGCGCCGCCGCTGCCGCGCCCGTTGATCCACAAGGTGTAATTGGTGGCCTGCGCCTCGGCCATGCCGGCCAGCGCACCGAACAGGACCATCGACTGCATCAGTTTGCTCATCTAGACCTCCATGTTGGGTTGAGTGAGTTCGACCGCGCCTGCCCGCTGCGAGTTCAGGGCGTGTCCGCGCAGGGGTCGGCCGGCAGCACGAGTGAGGGATCCACAGCCATTGCGGCCGCGCGCGCGGCCTGCAGGTCGCGCCCGAATTCGGCCAGGTAGCGGCTGCGCTCCTCGCCGGCCCATTCGGCGTCCGAGAAGCTCCGGCCGGAATACGCCTTGCCGGTGACGACGCGGCCGTCCAGGCGCGGCATCAGGGCGCGGTCGGGGTCGCTGTTTTCCTTGAGCAGATAGCCCTCGACATCGCGCAGGGTCAGCGGCATCGCGGGCGCGCGGTCGCGCAGCAGCTTGCCGAACACGGTCAGGCGGACCTCGGCCGGACCGGTGGCCAGCACGTCGTTGAAGGTGGCCAGCGCCAGCGGCACCCCGCGCGCATCGTCCACGCGCCCGGTGACGATGTAGCGCCCGGCCTGGCGCACCTCGGCCTTGAGCACGTACACGAGCGAACCGTTGTCGAGCGTCTCGCGCGCCGGGCCGTTCCACACGGCCGGAACCTCGGGCGAGTACTGCAGGTCGAAAAACACCACGCCGTTCTTGCCGCCGGCATGAAAGCGCAGCTCCACCCGGATGGTGCCGTTGAAGCCGGCCAGGGCGGTCTGGGCGGGCGCGAAGGCGGCCGACCAGGCCCCATCGTCGGCCACCGCGTCGGCGCCTTTGCCATCGTCGGCGAACGCCAGCGCCACCTGGGGCGCCGGGCGCTGGCCCTGGAAGCGCAAGCCTTCGGCCAGCGCGCGCTGGATCGTCAGGGGCAGCACGGCGCCGTCCGCGTCCAGCGCGCGCAGCGACAGCACGGCGGTTTCGCCGGCGGCCAGGTAGATGCGCGATTGCGAGGTCTGGATCTGCACGCGGGCGTCGCTGCCGCCGCCGTCCAGTTGCAGGGGGTGCTGGTCGAGCACGCTCTGGCCGGGGAACATCAGGTCGGGCGCTTCGCCGGCGTTCGCCGAGCCGGGCGGATAGCGGGTGGCCTGGCGATAACCGCAATAGGTGTCGGTGGCCAGCTGGAGCGTGTCGAGGATCTGTTTGCGCTGCTGCGCGCGGGAGGCGATGGGCGCGTTTCCCGGTGGGGGGAGGCGGACCGCGAGGGCATCGAAGAAGCCGTGGGCGCTGCTTGAAGCGCTCTCAACGGTCGGGCGGGAGTGTGCGACTGGCCCGGCGCGCCACCAGAACACCAGTGCGGCCAGGAGAAGCAACGCCAGCGCGGGGATCAGCCAGCGCCAGCGCCGTTTGTCCGGTTCAGAGGACACCTTTCGCAGCGGCGCTCGCCAGCCCCGAAACGGCGGTCAGCGACACCAGCGTGGCCAGGGCCAGGAACCAGAAGACTTTCTTACGCATTGCACTTCTCCTTCAATCATTGATTTCAGCCGAGAAAGTCCAATCTACCCATGTGCGCGCGGGAAGTCAACGCTCATTGCATTCTGCTACAAAGCCTAAGCGCCCATGTCGCAAAAGAGCGCCAGCATGGCGGCAAGGGGCGCGCCCGTGCCACCATGACGGTTGGGCCGGGTTCAATCGATCCCGGCCAGCGCCTTCACGTGCGCGACCACGCTGCGGCCCAGGGCCGACAGGTTGTAGCCCCCTTCCAGGCAGCTGACGATGCGCCCCTGTGCATATTGGTCGGCCACCGCCATCACCTGCTGGGTGATCCAGGCGTAGTCGGCCTCGACCAGGCCCATGCCGCCCAGGTCATCCTCGCGATGGGCGTCGAAGCCGGCCGAAATGAAGATCATCTGCGGCTTGAAGGCATGCAGCGCGGGCAGCCAGTGCTCCTGCACCAGGGCGCGCACCACGTCCCCTTTGCTGTAGGCCGGCACCGGCACGTTGACCTGGGTGGCCGTGATCGGCTCCGGCTCGGTGTAGGGGTAGAACGGATGCTGGAAGAAGCTGGCCATCAGCACCCGGGAATCGTGGCGGAAGGCGTCGGCCGTGCCGTTGCCATGGTGGACGTCGAAATCGATGACAGCCACGCGCCGCAGGCCGCGCACGTCGAGCGCATGGCGCACGGCGATCGCCACATTATTGAACAGGCAAAAGCCCATCGGCTCGGTGGGGCGGGCATGGTGGCCGGGCGGGCGGATGGCGCAGAAGGCGCTGGTCAATTCGCCCGTCAATACCGCGTCGGTGGCGGCCACGGCGGTGCCGGCCGCGCCCAGCGCCGCCTTCAGGCTGTTCGAGCACAGCAGGGTGTCGCCGTCCAGCGGATAGAGTTCGCCCACTTCGCGCGGCAGGTTGTCGCGCACGCGCGCGATCTCGTCGTCGGTGTGGTTGCTGGCGATTTCGGCCAGCTCGGCGGTGCGCCCGGTGCGCCGCTCGATCAGGCCGTCGGTGAACCCGATGATGATCCCGTGCGGGTCCAGGGCCATGGTGTGCTCGCGGTAGACGTGGTCGGGGACGACGCCGATGGGCAGGCCGCCCAGCGCGGGCACCGGCAACGCCGTCCGGCGTCCGGCGGCGTCCGGCGCGCCCAGCGTGAGCACCGGCAGGTGGCCCGCGCTGGCCGAGCGCATGACGCCGGCCGCCGGGTCCAGCTGCAGGTGGACCAGG
>JBKHWY010000540.1:0-3301 GCA_046566285.1 Gammaproteobacteria bacterium
TAGATACGCAAGCACTTGGCCTGGTGCCAATGGTCGTGGAACAGAGCGGCCGTGGCGAACGCGCCTACGATATCTATTCGCGCCTGCTGAAGGAGCGTGTGATTTTCCTGGTCGGCCCTGTCAATGACCAGATGGCCAACCTGATCGTGGCCCAGTTGCTGTTCCTGGAAAGCGAGAATCCGGACAAGGACATCTCGCTGTACATCAATTCCCCCGGCGGCTCGGTATCGGCCGGCCTGGCGATCTTCGACACGATGAATTTCATCAAGCCGGACGTGTCCACCCTGTGCACCGGCCTGGCCGCGTCGATGGGCGCCTTCCTGCTGGCGGCGGGCGCCAAGGGCAAGCGTTTCTCGCTGCCGAACTCGCGCATCATGATTCACCAGCCGTCCGGTGGTTCGCAGGGCCAGGCGTCGGATATCGAAATCCAGGCCAAGGAAATCCTGTACCTGCGCGAACGCCTGAACCGTATCCTGGCCGAGCGCACCGGCCAGTCGATGGAACAGATCCACAAGGACACCGACCGCGACCGTTTCATGTCCGGCGACGAGGCGGTCGAGTATGGCCTGATCGACAAAGTCCTGACCAACCGCGCTTGATGCGCTTAGTCGCGGCAGTGGCCCCTCGCAAGACTTGCTTGCGGTGCCTTAAACGTTGCTGAAAAAACGCCCGTGCGCCACAACGTTCGGGCGTTTCGTTTTTATTTCGGGTAGCATGTAGTTGTGCGCCCCATGTTGCGCTGTCGTATTACAGTACATTTATAGCAACCAATAGAACCTGCTCATGTCAGATAAAAAATCCTCCAGCGGCGAAAAACTCCTGTACTGCTCGTTCTGCGGCAAGAGCCAGCACGAGGTGAAAAAGCTCATCGCCGGTCCGTCGGTGTTCATCTGCGACGAGTGCATCGACCTGTGCAACGACATCATCCGCGACGAGACCTCGAACGTGGAGACGGTGGCGGGCGCCAAGTCGGACCTGCCGACGCCGCAGGAAATCGCCGAGCTGCTCGACCAGTACGTGATCGGCCAGCAGACCGCCAAGCGCATCCTGTCGGTGGCCGTGTACAACCACTACAAGCGTCTGAAGCATCTGGGCAAGAAAGACGACGTCGAACTGGCCAAGAGCAACATCCTGCTGGTCGGTCCCACCGGTTCGGGCAAGACCCTGCTGGCGCAGACGCTCGCGCGCATGCTCAACGTGCCGTTCGTGATCGCCGATGCGACCACGCTGACCGAAGCCGGCTATGTGGGTGAGGACGTCGAGAACATCATCCAGAAGCTGCTGCAAAGCTGCAATTACGAGGTCGACAAGGCCCAGCGCGGCATCGTCTACATCGATGAGATCGACATGATTTCGCGCAAGTCCGACAACCCCTCGATCACCCGCGACGTGTCGGGCGAAGGCGTGCAGCAGGCCCTGCTGAAGCTCATCGAAGGCACCATGGCCTCGGTGCCACCCCAGGGCGGGCGCAAGCATCCGAACCAGGATTTCGTCCAGATCGACACGACCAACATCATGTTCATCTGCGGCGGCGCCTTCGACGGCCTCGCCAAGATTATCCAGAACCGTTCGGAAAAGAGCGGCATCGGCTTTGCCGCGACCGTCAAGAGCCAGACCGAGCGCGCCAACAGCGAAATCCTGATGGAAGCGGAACCGGAAGACCTGATCAAATTCGGCCTGATTCCGGAATTGGTTGGCCGTCTGCCAGTTGTCGCGACATTAAGTGAATTGACGGAAGACGCACTGATCCAGATTTTGATCGAACCGAAGAATGCGCTGATCAAACAATATTCGAAACTGCTCGAAATGGAAGGTGCCGAATTGGAAATCCGACCAGCGGCCCTGCACGCCATCGCCCGCAAGGCGCTGGCCCGCAAAACGGGGGCGCGCGGCTTGCGTTCGATCCTGGAACACGCACTTCTCGATGTGATGTATGATCTCCCCAGTCAGCAGAATGTCGTGAAAGTCGTGATTGATGAAAATTCGATCACGAACGGCGCGAAACCTTTACTGATTTACAGCGAAAGCGCGAAAGCTTCGGGCGAGAACTGATGTTGTGCAACGCCAGCACAGCAAAAAAGGTTTGATTCTGTAATTCTTTGCGGTACTATTTACCTCAATAAAAGAATCAGGCTTCAATCGAAAAGCCACTCGCAGCGTTCGCTGTGCAGTGGCTTTTTTATTTGATGTTCGATTAAATCTTTTATTCAATCCGGCATATACAAATTCAATTGGCGAATATGCCAGATGTAAATTCTGTAAGCAGAAATAAAAAACTGTAGAGTCGGTCTTGTGTTCCGGCAGTATGTGCCAACATTGTAGTAACCCCGCTTTTATAAGGTATGCCATGACAACTTCCAAATTAACCGAGCAAACGACGCTGCCTTTATTGCCGTTGCGCGACGTAGTCGTCTTCCCGCATATGGTGATACCGCTGTTCGTCGGCCGTCCGAAGTCCATCAAGGCACTTGAGGCTGCAATGGAGCAGGGCAAGAGCATCATGCTGGCCGCGCAGAAAGCCGCAGCCAAGGATGAGCCGTCCGCGTCCGACATCTACGAGATCGGTTGCGTGGCCAATATCCTGCAAATGCTCAAGCTTCCCGACGGCACCGTGAAGGTGCTGGTCGAAGGCGCACAGCGCGCACGCATCAATCACATCAGCGATGCGCCCACCCATTTCATCGCCGACCTGACTCCCCTGAATTCCGAAATCGGTGACGATTCGGAAGTGGAAGCCATGCGTCGCGCGATCGTCCAGCAGTTCGACCAGTACGTCAAACTGAACAAGAAGATCCCGCCCGAGATCCTGGCCTCGCTGGCCGGCATCGACGACGCTGGCCGCCTGGCCGATACCGTCGCCGCCCATCTGCCCTTGAAGCTCGAGCAGAAGCAGGTGATCCTCGAAATCTTCAACGTCGCCAAGCGCCTCGAGCATCTGCTCGGCCAGCTGGAAGGCGAACTCGACATCCTGCAGGTTGAAAAGCGCATCCGTGGCCGCGTCAAGCGCCAGATGGAGAAGTCCCAGCGCGAGTACTACCTGAACGAGCAGGTCAAGGCCATCCAGAAGGAACTGGGCGAGGGCGAAGACGGCGCCGATATCGACGAACTCGAGAAGAAGGTGATCGCCGCCAAGATGCCGAAAGAGGCACTGGACAAGGCCACCGCCGAACTCAAGAAACTCAAGCTGATGTCGCCGATGTCCGCAGAAGCGACCGTGGTGCGCAACTTCATCGACACCCTGGTCAACCTGCCATGGAAGAAGAAGTCCAAGGTCAACAACGACCTGGAAAACGCCGAGAAG
>JBKHWY010000541.1:0-3296 GCA_046566285.1 Gammaproteobacteria bacterium
CTGGCACGGCCAGCAGGGCGCGCAGGCGAGGCGGATCGAGTACTACGACAAGCGCGTGCAGGAGTGCGTGCAGATCCTGGACGAGACCTGGGGCAGCCAGCTGAAGGACGAGATCTGGCGCGAACTCAAGCTGCACTATATCGGCATGCTGTCCGGCCACAAGCAGCCGGAACTGGCCGAGACCTTCTTCAACTCGGTCTGCTGCAACATCCTGCACCGCACCTATTTCAACAACGACTTCATCTTCGTGCGCCCGGTGGTCTCCACCGAGTATCTGGAAACCGACGAGCCGCGCCCCACCTACCGGGTGTACTACCCGGCCATCGACGGGCTGCATTTCGCCTTGAAGCGCATCGTCACCAACTTCCAGCTCGACTGCAAGTTCGCCAACCTGGAGCGCGACATCCACCTGGTGGAAGCGCGCATGCGCGCCATGCTGGGCGAGGCGCCCCTGGAACCGAATCACCAGATCCAGGTGCTCTCCAGCCTGTTCTTCCGCAACAAGGGCGCCTACATCGTCGGCAAGGGCATCAATGGCGGGCGCGAGTACCCGTTCGTGGTGCCGATCCTGCACAACCGCCATGGCGAACTGTTCCTGGACACGGTGCTGTTCGACCATGAACAGATCACGATCCTGTTCTCGTTCACGCGCGCCTACTTCCTGGTGGACATGGAAGTGCCCTCGGCCTATGTGCAGTTCCTGCGCACGCTGCTGCCGCGCAAACCCCGCAGCGAGATCTACACCATCCTGGGGCTGCAAAAGCAGGGCAAGACGCTGTTCTATCGCGACTACCTGCAGCACCTGCGCCACACCTCGGACTATTTCGAGATCGCGCCCGGCATCCGCGGGCTGGTGATGCTGGTGTTCGCCCTGCCCTCGTTTCCCTACGTGTTCAAGGTCATCAAGGATGTGTTCCCGCCGCCCAAGGACACCACGCGCGCCCAGATCAAGGAAAAGTACCTGCTGGTCAAGCACCACGACCGCGTGGGGCGGATGGCCGACACGCTCGAGTTCTCGCACGTGGCCTTTCCCGTGCAGCGCTTCTCCGAAGAGCTGATCGCCGAACTGGAACGCTTCGCGCCCTCGCTGGTCGAATACGAAGGCGAACGCATCATCATCCGCCACCTGTACATCGAGCGCCGCATGGTGCCGCTCAACCTGTTCCTCACCAATGCCGAGCAGGCCGGCAACGACGCGCTGATCGAGCATGGCATCAAGGAATACGGCCATGCCATCAAGGACCTGGTGGCGGCCAATATCTTCCCCGGCGACATGCTCTACAAGAATTTCGGCGTCACCCGCCACGGCCGGGTGGTGTTCTACGACTACGATGAAATCGAGTACATCACCGACTGCATTTTCCGCGACATCCCGGCCCCCCGCAACGAGGAGGAAGAGATGGCCTCCGAGCCGTGGTATCCGATCGGCAAGCACGACGTGTTCCCCGAACAGTTCGGCGCTTTCCTGCTGGGCAACCGGAAAATCCGCAGCTATTTTCTGAAGCACCACGCCGACCTGCTGACGCGCGAGTTCTGGCAATCGCGCAAGGAGCGCATCCAGGACGGCATCATCGAAGACGTATTCCCGTATCCGCAAGAAATCCGCTTCTGCAACCAGGGCACGGGCCAGCCGCCCGCCTACCAGCCTGCCTATCTGGAGAACCTGAACAATGAATAAGCTAGAGCATGACCCCATCGTCATCGTGGGCGCCGCCCGCACGCCGATGGGCGCCTTCCAGGGCGACTTCGCCAGCCAGTCCGCCAGCGACCTGGGCGCGGTGGCGATTGCCGCCGCCGTGGCGCGCGCCGGCGTCGCGCCAACCCTGGTCGAACACGTCTACTTCGGCAACTGCCTGATGGCCGGGCAAGGCCAGGCGCCCGCGCGCCAGGCCCTGATCAAGGCCGGCCTGCCCACCTCCACCGCCGCCGTCACGCTGTCGAAGATGTGCGGCTCGGCCATGCAGGCCGCCATCCACGCGCATGACAGCATCGCCGCCGGCAGCGCGGACATCATCGTGGCCGGCGGCATGGAATCGATGACCAACGCCCCCTACCTGATTCCCAAGGCACGCGGCGGCTATCGCATCGGCCACGCGCCCATGCTCGACCACATGATGTACGACGGCCTGGAAGACGCCTACACCCACAACGACAAGACCGGCGAAGGCCGCTCGATGGGCACCTTTGCCGAACAGTGCGTGGAGAAGTACGGTTTTACCCGCGCGGCCCAGGATGCCTTTGCCGTGGCCTCCGTCACGCGCGCCCAGGAGGCGGCGGGCGCCGGCTGGTTCGACTGGGAGATCGCGCCCGTGACGCTGCAGACGCGGGCGGGCGAGACCGTCGTGTCCAAGGACGAAGGCCCGCTGCGCGCCCGCCCGGAAAAGATCCCGACCCTGAAACCGGCGTTCAAGAAGGATGGCACCATCACCGCCGCCTCGTCCTCGTCGATCAACGACGGCGCCGCCGCGCTGGTGCTGATGCGCGAATCGAAGGCGCAGGAACTGGGCTTGAAGCCGCTGGCGCGTATCGTCGGCCACGCCACCTTCGCCCAGGAGCCCGACTGGTTCACCACCGCGCCGGTGGGCGCGATCCAGAAACTGTTTCGCAAGACCGGCTGGAGCGTGCGCGACGTCGACCTGTTCGAGATTAACGAAGCCTTCGCCGCCGTGCCCATGGCCGCCATGACGGAACTGGACATCGCCCACGCAAAAGTGAATGTGCACGGCGGCGCCTGCGCGCTCGGCCACCCCATCGGCGCCTCCGGCGCGCGCATCATCGTCACCTTGCTGGGCGCCCTGCGCCGCACCGGCGGGCGGCGTGGCGTGGCGTCGCTGTGCATCGGCGGCGGCGAAGCCACCGCCATGGCCCTCGAGGTGATCTGATGCCGAGCGTGTTGATCATCGGCGCCTCGCGCGGCATCGGCCACGAACTGGCGCGGCAGTACGTGGCCGATGGCTGGCGCGTGCTGGCCACCGCGCGCAAGAAGGACGATTGCGAAGCCCTGCGCCGCCTGGGCGCCCATCCCTACCTGCTCGATGTCACCAGTGCGGACTCGATCGCAGGCCTGGGCTGGAACCTCGATGGCGAGGAACTCGACGCCGCCTTCTTTGTAGCGGGCGTGTACGGCCCGCGCCATGACGGCTTCCCCGTCCAGGCCGACTTCGACAACGTCATGGCGATCAACGTGAAGGGGCCGTACCTGTTCGCGCGGGCGTGCCTCCGCACGATGATCCGCGCGCGCGCCGGTCACATCCTCAACATCGGCTCGTTCGCGTCCGAGCGCGTGATCGAGGCAC
>JBKHWY010000542.1:0-3296 GCA_046566285.1 Gammaproteobacteria bacterium
AGTCGGCGATCAGGGTCATCACGGAGATGGGCAGCACATAGGGCAGGAAGAACGCGCCCTGCAGCCAGCCCCCGGCGCGTGAGAAGCGCTCCACCAGCAGGGCCATGACCAGTCCCAGGGCGGTCAGCGCGGGCACGGTCAGCAGGGAAAAATAGAAGGTATTGCCCAGCGAAGACCAGAACGATGGGTCCTGCACCAGCGTTGCGTAGTTGGCCAGGCCCACGAAGCTGTTGGTGCGTGTGAGGCTGCTTTCGGTCAGGCTCAGGTAGAAGGTCTGCGCGGCGGGGACGACGAAGAACAGCAGGAAGGCCGCCACGAAGGGCGCCAGCAGCAGGAGCGCAGAGCGGGTTTCGCGCGCGGCATTGGTGGATGGGGCGTTCGGAGTAGCCATCAGTACCTCGGCGCGCGCTTGCGCAACAGGCGCGCCGCCTCGCTTTCAAAGCGCTGCAGCGCGTCGGCGGGGGTGAGCTGGCCGGACAGGGGCGCCGGCAGGAACTTCGAGGCGATGGCTTCCAATGGCCCGGCCGCGCCCATGTACCAGCCGTCCGGGTCGTACACCGCGTTGGCGGCCGCGCCCGCATACAGGGCATTGGGCATCAGCGCGCGCGCGGCCGGCGACTCGGCCACCGGGCGATAGGCGGGAATGTGGCCGCCCTCGGCCCAGCCCATCGAATGGGTACACACGTACGCGGCGAAGCGCAGCACGGCGGCGGCCTTGGCCGGCGACATGGGATTGCCTTCGTTGGCCGGCAGCGCGAAGCCGTGCGAATCGACCCAGGCGCTGGCGTTGTCGTACATGCGCGGCAGCGGCATGATGCCGTAGTCAAAGCCCAGCGTGCCGGCCGCTTTGCTGCGCACCAGTTCCGGCACTTCCCACACGCCGTTGAACATGAAGCCGGCATTCCCGCCCATGAACTGGCTGGTGGACGACGGATAGTCCATGCCAGGAGTGGCGTAGCCGCGCTGGAACCAGCTGGCCGCCTGCGCCAGCGTCTGTTCGCCCGCGCGGCCGTAGGCGAAGCGCCCCTGCTCCACGACGGGCAGGCCGCGCTGGGCCAGCATGGACAGCCACAGGCGCCAGATCGCGTACGAGCTCTGGCCGCTCTCCATGGTCATGCCATCGCGCCCGGTTTTCTCCTTCACCTGGCGAAAAGCCTGGGTGAGCGCATCGATGCCTTCAAGTGGCGCCAGGCGCCCGCCCGCATCGATCAATCCGGCGCGCGCGGCCAGGTCGCGGTTGTAGTACAGGACCAGCGGGTGCAAGTCGAGCGGAATGGCGTACAGCCGGCCTTCGTGCCGAGCCTTGGCCCACTGGCGCGGGAAAAAGTCGGCGGCGCGCAGGCCGGCCGCCGCCAGTTCGGCGTCCGCGATCGAGCGCAGCACCCCGCCGCCGGCCAGGTTGGCCATGCGCGACAGGTGCACGGTGGCCAGATCGGGCCCCGCGCCCACCACGGTGGCGGTGATCAGCTTGGTGTAGAAGGGTTCGCCCCAGCGCAGGGTGGTGGTGACCACGCGCACGGCGCGCTGGCTGGCATTGAAGGCATCGACCAGCGCACGCATGCGCGCGCCGTCCCCGCCGGAGAGCAGGGTCCACATCCGCACCTCAGTGGCAGCGCCCTGGCTTGCCGCCGGCAAGGACAGGCCCGCCAACAGTGCGGCGGACAGGAATTGTCGACGATCCGTCACCTGGTCTCCTGGACTGCTGGTTATCACCGTGGGCGCGCCCGCGCCGTCCCGGATGGAACGGCGCACGCGGCAGGGCTTACTGCTGCTCGGGCGGAATGCCGATGCTGGATGGCGGCCCGGAGCTGCCCGGCTGGTCTTCCGGCCCCGGGCTGGCCGGCGCGGCCGTCACCTGGTAGGTCAGCGCGTCGGCGATGCTGCCCACGCGCAGCCACTCGAGCGGCACGTCCTCGCCGCGCTTGTCTCGCCACAGTTCGCTGTGGCCAAGCGGGTCGATGTACCAGTCGTGCAGGATGGCGTCCGGTCCGCGCGTGGCGGCGGCCAGCTCCTCGATGGGCGCCTTGGGCACCCGGTTCTCGGTCAGCAGGCCGTTCTTCTCGAGGAAGGTATCGGTCAGCTGGGTGTAGCAGAAGCCCGACAGCGCGCGGCAGCGGTGGATCGCGGCCATCAGGGTCTTGTAGCGCTCCAGCAGCTCCTTGCCATCCTTGGCCACCGAATAGCCCCAGCCCTTCTCGCCGTGCTGCTGGTCGATGCAGGCGATGCCGCCGAACTCGGACAGGAACAAAGGCTTGTTGTTGCCGTCGTAGCCGTCGATGACCAGGCGGCGCCGGGCCGGGCGCACGTGTTCGAGCGTGTAGGCGACCTGCTCGCGCGTGCCGTAGCGCTTGTAGAGCTCTTCCGGATCGACGTGGTAGTCGTGCACGTTGACGAAGTCCCCGCACGGCATTTCCCAGCCATCGTTGCCGACCACCGGACGGGTGCCGTCCAGCGCGCGCGTCATGTGGTACAGCGAGCGCACGAAGTCCACCTGGCGCTGGTCGTACATCAGTTCGGGCACGCCCCAGGATTCGTTGGTCGGCACCCAGGCCACGATGCAGGGATGGGAGATGTCGCGCTCGACCAGTTCCTTCCACTCCTCGATCACGCCATGCACCGTCTCGCTGGAGAAGCCGTACGCGGACGGCATCTCGGCCCACACGCACAGGCCCAGCACGTCGCACCAGTACAGCCAGCGCGGGTCCTCGGACTTCTGGTGCTTGCGCACGCCGTTGAAGCCCAGGCGCTTGATCAGCAGGACGTCCTCGCGCAGCTGCTCGCTGGAGGCCACCATCAGGCTGTCGCGCCAGTAGCCCTGGTCGAGCACCATGCGCAGGTAGTAGGGCCGGCTGTTGAGCTGGAACCGATCCCCGTCCACGTCCACTTTCACCAGCGCGGTGTAGCTGTAGACGTGGTCGATGACCAGGCCATCGCCATCGTGGATGGCGATTTCGGCGGCGATCAGCTGCGGGCTTTCCGGGCTCCACAGCCAGTGGGCGCGGGCGTCGTCGATGCCGGGGTCGGGCAGCTGGAAGATGCGCGACAGGCGATCACCCGTCAAGAGGCACCGGTCCGACACCAGCAGGCGCTCGCCCAGGCGCAGGGTCACGTTGACGGTGCCCCCTGGCGGCACGTGCGAGACGTCGGCATCCAGGCGGATCTGCCAGTCCGGCACGTTGGCGGTCCAGCGCAGGCGCTCGATGTGCGAGCGCGCGACTTTCTCCAGCCACACCGTGCGCCAGATGCCGGTGGTGCGCGGGTACCAGATCGAGTGCGGTTCCAGTTGCCAGTCCATC
>JBKHWY010000543.1:0-3272 GCA_046566285.1 Gammaproteobacteria bacterium
TGGGAGCGCAGCGGCGCCGAGCCGCTCGAACACACCCTCACGCTGGAAGAAGCCTCCACGCGCTACGTGGCGTACGCCGATTCCATCGCCGCCGACATCTACGTCACCGGTCCCGGGCGCACGCGCGCCCATCCCGAGTCTGCCCTGCTGGCGGTGCGCATCCGCATCGGCCAGCACGTGGACGGCTTCCTGGTGTTCGAGAAGCGCCGCGCGCCGCTGGCGTTTGCCCAGTCCGACCTGGAGCTGGTGAAGGCCTTGAAGGAGCCGTTCGTCTCTGCCTTCCAGAAGGCCAGCGCGCTGCGCGTGATCGAGCAGGAACGGGCCGGCGCGCAAGCCGCCAACCGCGCCAAGAGTGAATTCCTCACCAATATCAGCCACGAGATCCGCACCCCGATCAATGCGATCCTGGGTTTCGCGGGCCTGGGAAGCCACCTCGACCTGCCGGCCAAGCCGCTCGACTACTTCCGCAAGATCGGCCGCGCCGGCAACAGCCTGCTGGGCATCATCAACGACGTGCTGGACTTTTCCAAGATCGAGTCGGGCAAGCTGGAACTGGAAGCGGTGCCGTTCGACCTGCACGAGACGCTGGGCCAGATCGCCGATCTGTTCTCCTGGCGCGCGGCCGAGAAGGACCTGGAGCTGGTGGTGTGGGCCGCGCCCAGCGTGCCGCCCATCCTGGTGGGCGACCCGCTGCGCCTGAACCAGGTGCTGGTCAATTTGGTCGGCAACGCGCTCAAGTTCACCGACAAGGGCACCATCGAATTGCGCGTGGACCTGGAGAGCCCTGTTGACGAGCCGCTCGACAAGACGCGCCAAGTGCGCCTGCGCTTCACCGTGGAAGACACCGGCGTGGGCATCAGCCCGGACCAGCAGAGCCGCCTGTTCCACGCGTTTGCCCAGGCCGACGCCAGCACCACCCGCCTGTACGGCGGCACGGGTCTGGGCCTGGCGATTTCGCAGGACCTGGTCGGCAAGATGGGCGGCAGCATCAGCCTCCACAGCCAGCCCGGCGTGGGCAGCCGCTTCGCCTTCTCGGTCACCCTGCCGTGCGCGCCCGTGCACGACGCCCGTCCGCTGCTCGCGCATGGCGAAGCGCTGGGACGGCGCGTGCTGGTGGTGGACGACAGCGCGCCCACGCGCGCCATGCTGGAAGCCCAGCTGCGCAGCTTCGGTTTCGATGCGCACGCGGTGGGCTCCGGGGACGCCGCCCTGTTCGCGCTCCAGCTCGAGCCCTACGACGTGGTGCTGATGGACTGGAACATGCCGGGCTTGAACGGCATCGACACGGCCCGCCGCATCAAGGGCGACGCCAGCCTGGCCGCGATCCCCGCCATCATCATGGTGACCGCCTACGCGCGCGACACCGTGCGCCAGGGCGCCGAGCAGGCCGGCATCAACGGCTTCATGGTCAAGCCCGTGACGCCGGCGCTGCTGCTGGACGGCGTGCTGGGCGCGCTGGGCGTGCAGCAGGCCACACCGGCCGCCGACGCGCTGCCCTACGCCTATGCGAATACCGCCCCCATCGAAGGCAGCCGCGTGCTGGTGGTGGACGACAATGGCATCAACCTGCAGGTGGCCAGCGAAATCCTGCAACGGGCCAGCGTGGTGGTCGAGCAGGCCGCCAGCGGGGCCGAAGCCTTGCAGCTGATCGACGCCAACCGCTACGACGCCGTGCTGATGGACATCCAGATGCCCGAGATGGACGGCTACCAGGCCACCCAGCACATCCGCGCACAGGAGCGCCATGCCGGCCTGCCCGTCATCGCCATGACCGCGCACGCGATGAGCGGCTACCGCGAACGCTGCCTGGCGATGGGCATGAACGACTACATCACCAAACCGATCGACCCGTCCACGCTGTTTGCGGTGCTGGCCAAGTGGGTGCCCGCCCGCGCGCAGGCCACCCCAGCGCCTGGCCTCGTGGCCGCGCCGCCCGCGCCACGGCCGCCAGCCGGCATGCCAGTGCCGGCGCTGCCCGGCATCGACATGGTGGCGGCCCTCTCCCGGCTGGGCGGCAATCTGCCCCTGCTCAAGCGCTTGCTGCGCCTGTTCGCCACCGATTTCGCCGACAGCCTGGAGCAAGTCGACGCCGCGCTAGCGCGCAGCGACTTCGACGGCGCCGCCGTGCTGGTACATAAGCTGAAAGGCGCGGCCGGCAACCTGGCGGCGCAGGACCTGCACGCGGTCGCCGGTGAACTGGAAGCCGCGCTGCTGGCGCAGGATGCTCCCGCACTCCCCGGCCTGCTGACCGCGCTGGCCAGCGCCGTGAACGAGGTCATGCAAGCGGCGCGCGAATGCGAGCACGAGGCCGCCCAGGCGTCTTGAATCGGCGCCGTACATCGACGCCTTGAGCTCGCGCGGCCGGCTTACTTCGGCATCACCACCGTGTCGATCACGTGGATCACGCCGTTGTCGGCCGCCACATCGGTTTTCACGACGGCCGCGTTATTCACGGCCACCTTGCCATTCTTGACGCTGACCGTCAGCGGGCTGCCTTCCACCGTCTTCACCTGACCGGCCTTCACATCGGCGGCCATCACCTTGCCCGGCACCACGTGGTAGGTCAGCACGCGAGTCAGCGCAGCCTTGTCCTTCAACAGCGCGGCCAGCTTGTCCTTCGGGATCTTCGCGAACGCTTCATCGGTCGGCGCGAACACGGTGAACGGGCCCGGACCTTTCAGCGTGTCGACCAGGCCAGCGGCCTGCACCGCCGTGACCAGCGTATTGAACGAGCCGGCCGTCTTGGCCGTGTCGACGATGTCGGCCGCCTGTGCGGCGGTGAAGGCAAAGGCGAGCGATGCGGCGGTAGCGATCTTCTTCATGGTTTCCTCTGTTTTAGGTTGGTGGTTGAACTGCTGTTGAACTGCTATGTCGACAATTTATGGTTCAATCGCCATTTTGTCCAGGACAAACTCAGGTAAAATCTCCATCTTCATGGTTCAAATACGGGTCAATCGCGATAGGAGGTGGACATGAGCAAGACGGAAGACGCGGGATTGAACAGGCAGATCAGCTACCGCAGCGGCGTGGCCGCGCGCCTGGCCGGGCTGTCCGTGGAGACCCTGCGGGTGTGGGAGCGGCGCTATGCGCTGTCGGCAACGGAGCGCTCCGCGCGCGGACAGCGCCTGTATTCGGCCGAGCAGGTGACCCGGCTAAGACTGCTCAAGCAGCTGGTCGACCAGGGGCATCCCATCGGCGTGCTGACCGGCCTGTCCATCGAGCGCCTGCGTGAACTGATCGGCGCGAACGACGGCATGGCCGCTGCCACGCGC
>JBKHWY010000544.1:0-3268 GCA_046566285.1 Gammaproteobacteria bacterium
GCTTGAGCATCAGCGCGCCGACGCCTTCGCCCGGCACATAGCCGTCGCCACCGGCGCCGAAGCTCTCGCACCGGCCCTTGCTGGACGCGAAGCTGCCCTGGGCCAGCATCAGGTATTTGTTCGGATGGACCGAAACATTCACGCCGCCCGCGATGGCCACTTCGCACTCGTTGCGGCGGATGCTCTGGCAGGCCAGATGAATGGCCGTCAGCGACGACGAACACATGGTGTCGATCGCCATGCTCGGGCCCTGGAAGTTGTAGAAGTACGAGACCCGGTTGGCGATCGAGGACGGGCTGCCGGTCAGCGCCAGCGGCTGGCCGGCGGCCATGCGCTGGGCTCCATACAGCTGGTACTCCTCGTACATCACGCCGACAAATACGCCGACCGAGGCACCGCCGCCTGCGTTGGCGGGGTGCAGAACGGCGAGCGTGTCGCGCGCATAGCCGGCGTCTTCCAGCACCTCGTGCGCGCATTGCAGGAACAGGCGCTCCTGGGGGTCCATCAATTCCGCTTCGCGCGGCGAGATATTGAAGAACAGCGGGTCGAAGCGATCGACGCCGTTGATGAAGCCGCCCCACTTGCTGTAGGTCTTGCCTTCCACGTCGCGCCGTTCGTCGAAGAAGCGGCCGTGGTCCCAGCGCTCGGCGGGAATCTCGGTGATGCAATCCCTGCCTTCGCACAGATTGGTCCAGAACTGCTGCAGGTCGTCGGCCTGGGGGTAACGGCCCGCCACGCCGACAATGACGATCTCCGTTTCGTCGCCGCTCGGGCGGGGAGCGGCGGGCGGCTGCGCGTTCACCGGCGCCGCTGGGGCCAGCGGTGCGGGGACCGCTGCCGAGACCGGTGCCGCTGGTGCTGGCGTCGTGTGCTGGGGCGCCAGGCTGCGCAGCCGGTCGGCGTGCGCGCGGGCGAAGTAACGCGCCAGTTCGCCCAGGTTGCGGTGTTCGAAGAACAGCGTCTTCGACAGCGGCCCGAATGATTTTTCCAGCTCCGTGGTGAGCTGCATAATCATGATCGAGTCGATGCCGTATTTTTCCATCGGCGCATCGGCATGGATGCGCGCGGCCGGCACGCCAATCACAGTCCCCAGCACACCCTTGAGGTGGGCCGTGGCCAGGTCACCCAGGTCGTCAGCGTCTGCCGCCGCCGGGACGGGCCCGGGCGCGGGTGCGGTGGCCTCGTGTGCCTGCAGGGCCGCGCGCAGGCGGGCACGCTCGCCATGCAGCACCAGCACCTGCGCGTGCGTGCTGGCGATGGAGCGGCGCAAGGCGGCCAAGCCGTCCGGCGTGGGCATCGCCGTCGCCCCTGCTCGTTCGCGCATGGCCAGTTCAGTGGCCGCGTCCACGCGCATGCCGCCTTCCTGCCACAGCGGCCAGTCGATGGCGAGGGTGCGGCCATGGCGCTGCCCGGCGGCGACCAGTTCATTGCGGTAGGCCGCAAACGCGTCCAGGAAGCCGTTGGCGGCCGCGTAGTCAGCCTGCCCTGGATTGCCGAATACGGCCGCCCCGGCCGAAAACAGCACGAAGACGTCGAGCGCGAAGTCGGCGCTGGCTTCGTCGAGCAGCAGCGTGCCGCGCACCTTGGGCGCCAGCACCTGCGCCAGGTCGGCCGCCTGCTTCCTGGCGATGAAGCTGTCGCGGATCACGCCGGCGCTGTGGATGATGCCGTTCAGCTGGCCGTACGCGGTGCGCACGAACTGCAGCAGGCGCAGCACATCCAGTTCGCTGGCGACATCGGCTTTTCGGTACGCGACCTGGGCGCCCAGGCGTTCCAGCTGCGCCAGCGCGGCCGCCGTCTCGGAGTTGGGGGCCGAACGGCCCACCAAAATCAGGCGCGGCGCGGCGGCATTGCGGCAGATGTCCTCGGCAACGATGCGGCCAAGCCCTCCGACGCCGCCGGTGATCAGGTACACGCCGCTGTCCTTCCAGCCACAGTCCGCGCTCGCCGCGCCGGCCTCGACCGCCTCCCAAGCAGGAAGCGCGCGTGCGCCGCTGTGCCAGCGCACCCACGTATCCGCCGCCACGCGTTCGCGCGCCAGGATGGACGCCGCGTCGCTTGCACCGATCGCCTCATCGACTTCGATGAGCTGGCAGCGCAAGGCCGGGTTCTCCAGGCTGGCGGTTTTCAGCATCCCGGCCAAGCCCGCAAATACGCGACTCACGCCGCTGTTGGGGACCACCACCTGCAGCAGGGTCGCGCCTTCCGCCGCCTGGGTGAACGCTTGCTGGATACGGCCCAGCAGCGCCGCCGCACCGGCCTCGAAGCGCTCGGCCAGGCCGGCGCCGCCGCCGTCCAGGCGCTCGCACTCGCTGCGCGGCAGGAGGGCGCGCAACGCCGCCATGTCCAAGTGCGCCAGGGCGCACACCAGAACAATATGGTGTGCGGAACCTGCCACCGATGCGGTTGCCGTTTCGGCAGGCGCCGCGCGCCAGACCGGATGCAGCAGCAGCGTGCCGCTGTCGGCCGCTCCCTCGTCGCCGGCGCCAGTCCTGACGGTAAAGCCGCGCAACTGGACGCACGGCACGCCGGCCGCGTCGAACAACTGCAGGTCGAACCGTTCGAGGTCGGGTGCGCCCTCGTCCGTGCGCACCACGTGGACCCACATCGCAGGCTGGCAGGGCGCCAGCACGCGCACTTCTTCCATCGAAAACGGCAAGGCGGCCCGCAGGCGGCCCTGGTCCAGGCCAAAGCCGATGGTGGCCTGCAGGGCTGCGTCCAGCAGCGCCGGATGCAGGACGTAATCCGTCAACGACGCCGCAATCGCAGGCGGCAGCGCCAGTTGCGCAAGCAGCTCGTCGCTGCCCAGGTGCAGTGCCGTCACGGCCCGGTGCGCGGGACCGTAGTCGATGCCCAGCGAGGCGAAAGCCGCGTAGACCTCGGGCGCGGAAAAGGCCCGGCGCGCGCAGCGCTGGCGCAGCAGCTCGAGGCTCACCTGTGCGGCGGGTGCATGCGCGTCAGGCTCGATCCAGCCGCTGCTGTACACCAGCTCCGCGTGCTCGTCGCTGCCCACGATCCGGTAAGCCATGCGGCCCTGCTCGCGCGCTTCCAGACGCACCAGCGCCTCGACCGGCGCCGTGTCGACCGTCAGCGGACGTCCCCAGATGATATTGCGCAGCACCAGCCCAGTGGCCGCATTGGCCGATGCGCCGGCAGCCGCTTGCGCCGCTGCGCGCGCCATTTCGAGATACGCCACCCCGGGCAGAAGCTTGCGCGCGCCGATCACATGGTCGCGCAGGAAGAATTCGCTGCCGTCGAAGCGCACGGC
>JBKHWY010000545.1:0-3267 GCA_046566285.1 Gammaproteobacteria bacterium
CGACCGAGAACCTGCAACTGAACCTGTCGGGCGACTACCAGCATTCGACCTACAAGGACAATCCGGCCATCGAGGGCAACGATGTGCAGCGCCAGCCCAAGCTGCAGTTCCGCTTCTCGCCGACCTATCGCATCCCGCTGGGCGACGGCAATTCGGTCAAGCTGTACGGCACCTACACCCACATTGGCGCACGCTGGGCCGACCAGGCCAACCTGTCCTATCTGCCGCGCTACAACACCATCGATGCGGGCATCCTCGCTTCGCTGGGCGAGCATTGGGAACTGCGCGTGGCCGGCACCAACCTGGGCAACAAGCTCGGCCTGACCGAAGGCAACTCGCGCCTGACCGGCGCCCAGGCCTCCGGCCCCATCAATGCCCGTCCGATCTTCGGGCGCGCCATCGAGATCTCGGCGGCCTACAAGTTCTAAGCCGGCTGCCTGAAGCACGAGCCCGGGCGTGCCCGGGCTTTTTTTCGTCCCTGATTTTCTGGCATGTCATTCAATCCACTGTTCGCCTCCGATCTGCTGCGCCAGCCCGACGCTCGCGCCAGCATCAAACTCGGGGCAGGGCGGCCCCGGCCCGGCAATACCGCACTCCTGTACCTGGGCGAACGGGCGCTGCGCTCGGCCGCCCGGCATACGCTTGAAGGCGTCGTCGAGGTGCCGCTGGCGCCCTGCTCATGGGGCGACCCCTGGCTGTCCGGCTCCCCGGTGCTGGACGCCTGCCTGCGCGCGCAGCAGCCGCCGCTGGCGGCTGGGGCGCTGTTGCCCGCGTCCGGACTGGAGCGGCTGTACCGCTGCCTGGCCGAGCTCAACGGCGAGTACGTGCCGGCGCTGGCCGCGGCGGCCATTGCCACGCGCGCCGCCGCCAGCCGCTGCCTGTCTTCCATCGAAGCGGCCGAGCGCTACTGCGACATCGTGGCCTGGGCCGCGGCCGACCTGGCCGTGGATGCCGAGGCCTGGGCCGGCGTGCACCTGGCCGGTCCGATGGCCCGCGCCCTGCGTTGTTTTCTGGAGTTGCCACGCTTTCGCGCCGCGCTGATACGGCGCCAGCCGGCGCTGCGGCGCCTGGCCGAGCTGCCCGTCTTTCTCGTATTGCAATAGGGCGGAAACGAAACACTGGAATGTTTCGATAAGGAAAATTTCTTTCCCGTTGGTACTTACTCCGGTATGATTCCCGGGTGAACGCTGCCGCCCCATCCCGCCGGCCGCATTCCCGACCATGGCCCAGACCCAGCCGATCGCGTGCCGTCTCCGCAGGAGCACGGTTTATCTGCAGCTTCTGAACTGCTCAGATCTGCAATCCACGAGTCCGCCCATGTTTGTCGCCACGAAGTCACCGCATGTACCGAACGGAACCATCACGCTGATGCAGGCGTCGTTACGCCGGGCTCCGCATTTCTTCGGCTTCCTGCTGGTGCTCACCGCCTTGCTGCTGACCTGGCATCACTACGGCATGGACCGCGTCATCGAAGTGTCCGGCGCCAAGCAGTTTCCGTATACCGGTTCCGGCGACTTCGGTCCCAAGGGGGGCTCGGTGGTCACCCTCAAGCACGTGGGCAAGGCCCTGCAGCTCGAGTGCGACCTGGTGGCGATCGCGCCCTGGCCATATTGCAAGATCCGTTTCGAGGTCGGCACGCCCGAGGATGGGCTGGACCTGTCGCAGTTCCAGTCGGTGACGCTGGACGCGGACTACGAAGGCCCCGGCGCCCACAAGGCGCGCATCGTGCTGGTCAATTTCGACCGGGGCTATTCCAAGGCCGACGATTGGGTCACCCTGAAGGCGAATATCGTCGAGGACTTCGAGATCAAGTCGGGCCAGCTGCTCAATGTCCCGCTGGATGTGTTCTTCACCGCCAAATACTGGAAAGAGCAGGCCAAGCCGCCCATCGCATTCACCGGACTGCGCCTCGACAATGTCGTCGCCATCGAACTGCTGACGGCCGGCGAGACCCCGCTGGGCCATCACCGCCTGACCCTGCGCTCGTTCCGCTTCCATGGCAAATGGATCACCACCAACCAGCTGCTGGTGTTCCTGGTGGCCATGTGGATCGGTTGCGCGATCGGCTGGCAAGCCTTGCTGGCGCTGGCCCTGCGGCGCGAACTCAATTCCAACAAGGCCGAGCTGTCGCTGCTAAACGAAGTCAATCGCGCCCTCAAGCTCGAAACCGAGCAGCTGGTCGGCCAGGCCCACCATGACCCCCTGACCGGGGCGCTCAACCGCCAGGGGCTGCGCGCCGAGCTGATGTCCACCTCCAGCCTGCTGCGCGACCCGATGTCGATCATCTTCATCGACATCGACCACTTCAAGCGCATCAACGACGGCCACGGCCACGATGTCGGCGACGCGGTGCTGCGCCACTTCGCCACCACGATTGCCGCCAGTATTCGCGGCAGCGACCGGCTGGTGCGCTGGGGTGGGGAGGAATTCCTGCTGGTGTGCCCGATGAGCGACGTGCACCAGGCCGCCGCGCTGGCCGAGAAACTGCGCCAGGCGCTGATGCGTGCCCACTGGCCCGAAGGCTTGCACGTGACGGCGTCGTTCGGGGTGGCCCAGCATGACGTGAACGAGGAAATCAGCGACGTCGTCAAGCGCGCCGACCATGAGCTCTACCAGGCCAAGCAGTCGGGCCGCAACCGCGTGCATGCCGATACCGGACGGGGCGCGCCCGCCGCGCCCCTCGCGGCCCTGGCCTAGCCTGGACGTCTACCGCCCCGACCGGGCCTCCAGCGCCGCGATCACGGCGGCATCGTTGCGGTGCGCCGCCACCGTGGGCAGCAGCGCGCGCGGCACCAGGTGCACGGCCTGGCTCTCCCAGCCCATGGCGGCGGGCGAGCCGCCGATGCGGCGCGCCAGGTAGTAGCGCGTGTAGGTGAGGGTGCGGCGCACATCGATCAGATGGGCCTCGATGCGCACCAGCAGGCCGGATTCCTCGAACGCCTCGCGCACGGCGGTGGCGGCCAGGCTGGTGCCCGCATCGACCCGGCCCTTGGGGAAGGTGGCCGCGTAGCCGCCGAAGCCATTGGTGGGCGACACCAGCCACACGCGGCCGTCGTCTTCCAGCACCACCACGCCGGCGGCCGCTGCCAGACCGGCGGGCAGGTGGTACTCGGGCTCGGCCACCTGGACGGGCAGGCCGGCGGGAAGCGCCGCGAGCGCCGCGAAGGCGACCCCGTTCAGGGCGGGTGGCAGCGCACCGCCCGGCACCACGCTGGCATGCGCGCCGGCATCCTGCCAGCACGTCAGCGGGGTGGCCAGCGAGGGCTG
>JBKHWY010000546.1:0-3260 GCA_046566285.1 Gammaproteobacteria bacterium
GGGCGCGTCGGTAAAGCTGTTGTGGTCGATCCAGATGTGGTCGGAGGAACTGACGCCGATGGCGTCATAGGCCGAGTTCCAGTTGCCGGTCGAGCCGTCGTTCGGGTCCCAGACCGGGCCCACGTCGCAGGGCGCGGCGATCTTCAGGTTGCGGATGATGACCTGGGACACGCCGGAGACCACGATGTGGCCGTTGATGAAACCGGCATTGCCGTCCGCGCCGATCAGCGTGGTATTGCTCTTCAAGCGGATCGCGCCGCGCGCGGCCTGGTCGCCCGTGCTGGTGTAGGGCACGCCTTCGGTCATGTCGATCAAGCCATTGACCTTGATGATTTTGGCGTTGACGCCGCCGTTGGCGATTGCGGCCAGCAATTCCTTGCGGTTATGGACGGAATAGATGTGGGCGGAAATCGCATTCGATCCGCCCAGCGTACCGCCGGCCTGGCTGGCCCAGCCGTCGGCAGGCGCGGCCTGGCGGGCAGGATCGGTGGCGGTGGCGGTGGCGGCGATGACGACAGTGCCGCCGCTGGCGGCCAGCAGCAGCGCAGCGGCAAGCGCTGCCCTGAAACGTAATTGCTTCATACAGTGCTCCTGTAACAGGAAAAGAAGGAACGCGGCCCATGGCCGCGTGAACTCAGCGTGTCTTGGGGCGTGTCAGCGAACCACGCTACGCCGGCGCACCAGCGCCATGCCGAGCGCGCCGGCCGCCAGCAAGGCGGCGCCGCCGGGCTCGGGCACGTCGGCGTCCTGGGCCAGGCCGATCTGGCCGGTGAAGGACACGAACGGCGCGTTCCAGCTCACATTCGACAGGTCCAGGCCGATCGTATGGCTGTCGATGAAGGACAGGATGGGCAGGCCGGCAATGGCGCTGCTTTCGATCAGCGTGAAGCTGGTGATCGCTTGCGTCAGCGTGGCGCCGAAGTCGAAGCGTGCGCTGTAGACACCGGGCGCGATGAGGTCGTTGTTGTAGACAGTGAGCTTGCCGTCGCGCGCGAAGTCGAACCCGAACAGCGCGTCGGCGCTGAGGAATTCGACGCCGCTGTCGGTCGGATCGAGCGCGCTGACGTTCGAGCCGGGCTCCAGCGCGAACTGGTGATCCAGCCCGAGCATGGCGGCCGCCTGGCCGTTGTAGCTGGCGCTGATGATGGCATTGTCGAGCGCAAGCGGGTTGGCTTGCGCGTGGCTGACGGCCAGGGCGGCCGCCAGTGTCCCCGTTAGTTGTTTTATGTTCATTTTTATAGTCCGTTTAAGTTGATGCGGTGTTACATGGGTGATGCCTTCTACAAAAAGTGATGCTCGGGTGATGCTCGAGGGGCTGCTACGGTGACTACACCATCAGGTGGACAGGATGGTGTTGTGGACCTTGCCGGCGATCTTCACGTTGGAGAGCTTCAGGCCGCGCACGTTGTGCAGGTACCAGGGCTGCTCGCTGTTGACGGGCGTGCCGAAGTCGCAATCGGTCATGGTGACGTCGGTGATCGGCAGGATCGGCAGCGGCTTGGCGCCGTTGTAGTCGAACGCGACGGGGCCGAGCAGCAGGAACGCCTGGTAGCACGAGAAGCGGCCCTTGGGTGTGTCCACGCTGCCGACCTTGACGCCGGAAATGTGCACGTTCGACACCACCGGTGGGCGGATGCGCACGTTGTCGGCCGTGGGCGCGTAGTCGCAATCGATAGTGACCACTGCGCCGGCCGAGGATGACACCGACTTCGGTGGGATGGGCGAACCGGGCAGGGGCGGGTAGAACTGGGGTTCCAGCGACACGCCGTTGGGAATCGAGACGTTCCGCACGTAAAAATGCTTGAGGAAGCCGCCCCGGTTCATGTTGGTTTTCATGCGGATGGCGGTGTTGAGCGGATTGGTGGCCCAGTTGACGTTGCGGAACTCGACGTTCTGCGCGTACACGTGCTGGATGCCGCCCGACATTTCACTGCCCAGGGTCACGCCGCCGTGGCCGCTGTTCATGACGCTGTTCTGGATGAGCACGTTCTGGGTGGGACCGTACTGGGTGTCCAGGTTCTTGCCGGCCTTGATGGCGATGCAGTCGTCGCCGCAATTGAAGGTGCAGTGGTCGACCAGCACGGTGTCGCAGGCTTCCGGGTCGATGCCATCGCTGTTCGGGCCCATGCTGTCCATGTGCACGTCGCGGATTTCCAGGTAGCGGCAATTGACCGGGTGGTGCTGCCAGAACGGCGCCTGGTTGACCTGGTAACCCTTGAGCAGCACATTGGTGCAGCTGATGAATTCGATCATGCACGGGCGCAGGTAGTGGCCCCGCCCGAAGATGCGGCGGGCCACCGGCACGCCCGCCTCGGACAACGAGGGCAGGTAGGATTCGTCGTTGCGCCAGCGCTTGCCGTCGCCTTCGATCAGCTTGGCCAGTTCGGGGGAGATGTCCGGCGCCACGGCCGTGATCGAGGTCGGGTTGTTGGGGTTGACCGCCACCTGCGAGAGGTCCTGGCGCGGGCCGCTCTTGCGCTTGCCCTTCCAGTCCCACCAGCATTCATTGTTGCGGGCCAGTGGCACGCCGCCCTGGCCATCGAGGATGCTGGTCCAGTCCTCGCCCGTCAGCGCGATATTGTTCTGGCCGTTCGCGTAGACCAGCGGCGAATAGTTCAGGCAATCGTTGCTTTGCCAGCGCGACAGCACCAGCTTGCCGTTGGGGCCGCAATCGACGTCGCCGTACTTGGCGAAGTCGTCCGGGTCATTGCTCAAAAACACGTGCGCACCGGCTTTCAGGTGCACGTGCACGTTCGACTTGAGCACGATCGGGCCCTTGACCAGCCAGGCGCCGGCAGGAATCACGACGCGGCCGCCCCCGGCCGCATGGCAGGCGTCAATCGCGGCGGCGATGGCGGCGTAGCAGTCCGGCGCGTCTGCAGCCGGGGACTTGACCTTGCCTTCTTCGTAGTGGCCGGTGTAGCCGTCCACTTCCACCACCTGGCAGGGCTTGGCGCCGTGCGCGGTGATGACGAAATCCTGCTTGCGGAAGACCAGCGGCTTCTTGAAGCGGTCGGCAATCGCCTGGGCCTTGCGCCATGGATCGTTATTGGCGGCCGCCAGCGCGGGCAGGCTGGCGCTGCCGCCCAGTGCCAGGCCGGCGGCGGAGGCGGCGCGCATCAGGGCGCGGCGTTGCAGGTTGATCGGCTTGGTCATCCGTTGTCTCCATCAAAAAAGTGCTGAATTCAAATGCATTGGTGTGAAGTGTGCCAGACCCGAGCGGCTTGCCATCAGCCGCGCGAGAAGGTGCGCGTGACCCG
>JBKHWY010000547.1:0-3233 GCA_046566285.1 Gammaproteobacteria bacterium
CCGAATTCGGTGCGCTGGACGTCTCCGCCGTGGACGCCTACCACTCGGACCAGTATTTCCTCACCGTGACCGACTTCCTGCACCCGACCACCTTGACGCTGGGCGAAGTGGGCGTGGACACCCGCCGCGCGCTCAAAAGCATGCCGGCCTTCTTCGACGCCGCGCCCTTCACGGTCGAGCAGCACATGGCCACCTCCAGCGACGGCGAACGGATTCCCTATTTCGTCGTCAGTCCAAAGGATGCGCCTGCCGATGGCAGCAACCCCACCCTGCTGTACGGCTACGGCGGCTTCGAGATTTCGCTCACGCCCTTCTACAGCGGCGTGACCGGGGCGGGCTGGCTGGAACAGGGCGGCGTCTATGTGCTGGCCAATATCCGCGGCGGCGGGGAGTTCGGCCCCCGCTGGCACCAGGCCGCGCTGAAGGAACAGCGCCAGCGCGCCTTCGACGACTTCTACGCCGTGGCGGAGGACCTGATCGCACGCGGCATCACCCGCCCGCGCCACCTCGGCATCATGGGCGGCAGCAATGGCGGCCTGCTGGTCGGCGCCGCGCTGACCCAGCGCCCCGAGCTGTTCAACGGCGTGGTCTGCCAGGTGCCCTTGCTCGACATGCGCCGCTACAACAAACTGCTGGCCGGCGCGTCCTGGGTCGGCGAATACGGCGACCCCGACAATCCGGACGAGTGGGCCTATATCGGGGCCTACTCGCCCTATCAGAACGTGCAGGCCGGGCGCACCTATCCGCGCACGTTTTTCACCACCTCCACGCGCGATGACCGCGTCCATCCGGGCCACGCGCGCAAGATGGTGGCGCGCATGCGCGAACAGGGCCACGATGTGTTGTATTGGGAAAACACCGAGGGCGGCCACGCGGGCGCGGCCAACAATGATCAGACCGCGCTGATGTGGGCGCTGACCTACACTTTCCTGCTGCACCAACTGCGCTGACGACAAAGCGGCAGCGCCGCCGCAACACCTCCGCCGCGCCGCCACCATCGCGGCGGATTCACCTAGCAACCCTGTTAGTCACCCGCGCCGCATACCTGGGCTTTAATGGATAAATGCACCGGCCACGATGCCGGTGCGTCCAACCAGGGATGCGCCATGACCGACCCGATCTCGCTCTATCCACCCGAGTATTTGCCGCCGTCTTCGTGCACGCCTGCGCCCCCCGACGGCGGCGCCGGGCCCGCGGCCGGCGCCTCCAGCGCGTTCTGGTCGGGCGCGCTGGCCGCCGGCGTGAACGTGGTGATCGGCCAGCTGGCCCATGTGGATGAGTTGTCCAGCCGCGTGGCCGGCGCGGCGCGCGCCTGCCCGGTGCCCCGGGTACTGGTCAGCCAGTACGAAACGCTCCTGCAGGGCATCGCCGCCGGCTGGCCGCAGCGCAGCCGCCCCGCGCTGGCGCTCACCCTGGGCGCGCTGCGCGCCTTTTGCGACAGCATGGCGGGCGCCGAAGGCTTGCACCTGGCCGAGGCCATGCACGGCGCGGCCGTGCAGCGCGAGCGTGCGCCCGAGGCGGCCGCGCTGGCCGCCGCCCTGCTGGCCCGCCTCGCGCGCCTGCGCGGCGCCTTCGAAGCCCTGGGGGACGCTTTTGCCTGCTATTCAAGTCAACTGACCGATGCGGCCCGGCGCTTGGAACAGGACGCCGAGCTGGTCACCCGGCGCCTGCAGGCCGACCATGTACAGGCCGGCGTGCTGGCCCAGCAGGTGGCGGCCGTCGGGCACCACCTGGAACACGGCCAGCGCAACCGCCAGCATGCCCATGGCCATACGCCCGCCAGCCCGCTGCTGGAAGCGGCCCAGCGCCAGCTGACCCGCCTGCGCGCCAGCCAGGCCGGCCTGATCGAAGACGCCGTCGGCATGCAATGCATGCTGCCCGCCTTGTCGAGCTACCTGGGCGCGGTCGACCGCATGGGCGCGGGCATTCGCGCGGCGCTGGAAGGCGCCCAGCTGCTGCACGCCGGCCTGGCGGAAGTCGACGCCGCCGCCCTGGACGCGCCTTCGGTGGCCAGCGCCTGCGCCCTGCAGCTGCGGCGCGCCCGTCCCAGCTGGGCGGCCCTGGCCATGCGCCTGGCCGCCAGCGCCGAACTGGACGGCCATCATGCCTGACGTTGTCCTTCTTGCTGCCCGCCTAGCAGGCCACCCGCTGGCAGCACAGCGCGGCATAGGTGGCCGCCACGTCCACGTGCAGCGCCACCGCCTTTTCCACCCCGATCTGCAGGGGGGGCCCGAAGCGGCGCGTGACCACGCCGGCGCGCCGCAGCATGCGCTCGATGGCCGTGGTGGTGACGGTGACGTATTCGTCGATGCCCGCGTGGTGGCCGTAGCTGATCACTTCCAGGATCGACTCCATGGTGATCTCGGAAAACCCGAAGGCTTCGTGGCAGTCGGTCTCGATGGCAAAGCGCGACAGCTCCCACACGCGCGGGTGGGCCGGGGCGGCGTCGCCGTGCAGCAGCTCGGCAAACGAATCCTTGAGCATGTAGGGCCCCACGGTGGGCAAGAGGCGCCAGCAGCCGATCAGTGCACCGCTACCGGGCGCCCTGATCATCATGTAGAGCGGCTCCAGGGCATCGTAGCCATCGATTTCCATGCCCGAGAGAATCGGCACTTCCCAGCCGAGGCGATCCTTGAACACTTTCGCACGCAGGGTGTGCATTTCCCACAGGTCACGCGAGCTGAACTCGCGTCGCGACGCAATACGGATGTGAAGTGCCATGATTTTCCCCCTTGGTTGGTTATGCTGCATGCATAATTATTCTGCCAAGGTTGCAGGAAATATAACTAGCAGGTCTGCTAGGTGGATTGTTTGAAACGCAGTGGAATACTGCAATTTTGATGCGAGGACGAAATGGCTTCTGACGACACCTTCATGAACCAAACGATGAATACGCAATCCATCCACGACAGCCATGGGCCGCTGCTGGCCGATGCGCTGGGCGGTGCGCTGGGCGGTGGATCCCTGTCGAACGCGGCGCTGGCCGAGGCGGCGCTGGCCGACGCGCTGCCGCTGCGCGTCGCGGGCGGCCTCCATGCGCTCTACCTGTCGGGTGATGAGCCGGCGCTCGGCGCGATCTATCGCGGCGAGAAGGCCGACGATGCCGCGCTGACGCTGCCGATCTGGCCTCCGCTGCCGAAGTCGTGGGCGCCGTGCAGCGTCATGTTCTCCGGCGGCCTGCCGTCGAGGAAGAACAGAGTGAGTCACAACTGGGCGGTGTTCTGTGCGCTTGT
>JBKHWY010000548.1:0-3232 GCA_046566285.1 Gammaproteobacteria bacterium
GGTGCTGGCGAACTCCAAAATGTGCGCGACAGGTCACCGGCCGATCTGCCAGGACACCGGCATCGTCAACGTGTTCCTCAAAATCGGCATGGGCGTGCGCTTCGAAGGCTTCTCCGGCACCGTCACCGACGCCGTCAACGAAGGCGTGCGGCGCGCCTACAATTTCGCGGACAACAAGCTGCGCGCCTCGATCGTGGCCGACCCGCAGTTCGAGCGCAAGAACACGCGCGACAACACCCCGGCCGTGGTGCACATGGAGCTGGTGGCCGGCGACACCGTCGAAGTGGCCGTGGCGGCCAAGGGCGGCGGCTCGGAAAACAAGACCAAGTTCGTCATGCTCAACCCGTCCGACTCGCTGGTCGACTGGGTCCTGAAGACCGTGCCGCTGATGGGCGCCGGCTGGTGCCCGCCCGGCATGCTGGGCATCGGCATTGGCGGCTCCGCCGAGAAAGCCATGCTGCTGGCGAAAGAGTCGCTGATGGAAGACATCGACATGTACGAGCTGAAGAAGCGCGGCCCGCAGAACAAGCTGGAAGAGCTGCGCATCGAACTGTGCGACAAGATCAACGCGCTGGGCATCGGCGCCCAGGGCCTGGGCGGTTTGACCACCGTGCTGGACGTGAAGATCAACATGTACCCCACCCACGCGGCCTCCAAGCCCGTGGCCATGATCCCCAACTGCGCCGCCACCCGCCACGCCCACTTCGTGCTGGACGGCTCGGGCCCGGCCTACATCGAGCCGCCGAAGCTGTCCGACTGGCCGGACGTGAGCTGGGCGCCGGACACGGAAAAATCCAGGCGCGTGGACCTGAACACCCTGACGCGCGAGGAAGTCGCCTCGTGGAAGCCGGGCCAGACCCTGCTCCTGAACGGCAAGATGCTGACCGGCCGCGACGCCGCCCACAAGCGCATCCAGGACATGCTGGCGCGCGGCGAACAGCTGCCGGTGGACTTCACCAACCGCGTGATCTACTACGTCGGCCCGGTCGATCCGGTGGGTGACGAGGCCGTCGGCCCGGCCGGCCCGACGACCGCCACGCGCATGGACAAGTTCACCGAGATGATGCTCGATAAAACGGGCCTGATCGCCATGATCGGCAAGGCCGAGCGCGGCCCGGTGGCCATCGAATCGATCCAGAAGCACAAGTCGGCCTACCTGATGGCGGTGGGCGGCGCGGCCTACCTGGTGTCGAAGGCCATCAAGAGCGCCAAGGTGCTGGGTTTTGAAGACATGGGCATGGAAGCGATCTACGAGTTCGAAGTGACCGACATGCCGGTGACGGTGGCGGTGGACGCCAGCGGCACCTCTGTGCACAACACCGGCCCGAAGGAATGGGCGGCGAAGATCGAGAAGCTGACCAGCGTGGGCGAGATCCCGGTCGCGGTGAAGTAAATCCTGCAAGGGCAGCCCAGGCTGCCCTTGTTCGTTTTCGTGCACATGAGCGTTCAATCCAATCCCATCGGCGTATTCGATTCCGGCGTCGGCGGCCTGTCGGTGCTGCGCCACATCCGCGCCCAGCTGCCCAACGAACACCTGCTGTACCTGGCCGATTCCGGCTTTGCGCCCTACGGCGACAAGCCGGAACACGTGGTGGCCGAGCGTTCGCTGGCCATTGCCGGCTTCCTGGTCGAGCACGGGGCCAAGGCGCTGGTGGTGGCCTGCAATACCGCCACCATTGCGGCGATCAGGCTGCTGCGCGAGCACTACCCCCAGTTGCCGATCGTTGGCGTCGAGCCGGGCCTGAAGCCTGCGGCGGCGGCCACGCGCAACGGCAAGGTCGGCGTGCTGGCCACCGCGCGCACCCTGCAGGGCGAGAAATTCCTGCTGCTGCGCGACCAGATCAGCGCCGCCACCCAGGCGCAGTTCCTGCTGCAGGGCTGCGTGGGGCTGGTGGAGCAGATCGAACTGGGCGAGTTCGGCACCGAGCCCACCCGCGCGCTGCTGGAGCGCTACATCCATCCCCTGCTCGACGCGGGCGCCGACACGCTGGTGCTGGGCTGCACCCATTACCCGTTCGTGCAGGCGACTATCGAAGACGTCGTCCGCCGCGCGAGCACGCGCGAGGTGGTGCTGATCGATACCGGCGAGGCAGTGGCGCGCCGGCTGGCCAGCTTGCTGACCGACGCGCATTTGCTCAACCCGGGCCGTGGCTCGGCGCCGCGCCTGCACGGCTTCACCACCGCCAGCGCGACCGCCCTGTCGGTGGCGTTTACCAGCCTGCTGGGGCTGGCCGCGCTGGTGGATGAGGTGGAAATCGGGGTGACACGCGAGGGCCAACGAAGCCCGGCTGGGTAAGTCTGCAATTAGATTTGCCAGCTTGCTCAGAACTTTGTATAATTTCGAGCTCTCGACGAGGCCTCGGCCAGTTCGCCGGGAAATGTAGGACAGTGGTGGCTGTAGCTCAGTTGGTAGAGTCCAGGATTGTGATTCCTGTTGTCGTGGGTTCGAGTCCCATCAGCCACCCCAAGAATTCAGCAGTAACAAGAACGGGTTGCGTGCTTCGGCAGTGCAACCCGTTTTCGTTTTTGGAAGATCCTCAGCGAACTTTCGCCGTCGGCGATGCCGTTCCTGCTCCCTCCTCGGCGTCGAAAGCGCACGGCTCGTGACGCGTCAATGGTTGTGGGTGCCGAAATCAGCCTGCAAGGGCGCAGCTATTGTCATCCTTTGCGCCCCGCACCTCCGCAAGTAGCTCGGGATGATGCTCGAGCAGCCCAAGCAGCTTGATCAACGCCAGCGGCGGCTCGGCCTTGCCAGTCTCATACCGCGAGAACGCATTGACGCCACCGCCGAAAATTTCGCCAGCCTCGCGCTGGTCCAGGCCAAGAAACTTCCGCACGTTGCGGATGTAGCCGGGGTCCACCACGGCGCCGTTGACCTTGCGCTGAAACTCCGCCACCAGGTCGCCATAACGGTCCACCTGATCACGGTCGAGCGTTACCTCGCCACATGACGCGCAGTAGTGCCCGGCCACAGCAGGGATAACGGTCGATTGTCCCTTGTACGTGTAGCTCACATCACGGGTGTCATGCATCGGGGCCCGATCCCCGCAGTCCGGGCAATTCTTCATTTCACAGCTCCTTGAACGAGACGATCAGCAGATCGTCGATTACGGTCAGCTTCACATACACCGCCACCCCATCGACGGTGGTGGCGTGGTACACGTCCTGCCACACGTGGTGATCGGCATGGGTCGTCATGCTCTTGTAGAAGTTCTTCGTGGTCAGGCTCAGA
>JBKHWY010000549.1:0-3229 GCA_046566285.1 Gammaproteobacteria bacterium
CGCGGCAGGGACGTGCGCGGCGCCACCGTCTACGTCACGCTGGAACCCTGCAACCACCATGGCCGCACGCCGCCCTGTTCGGAGGCGCTGGTGCGCGCCGGCGTGGGCCGCGTGGTCGCCGCCATCGTGGACCCGAATCCGCTGGTGGCAGGGCAGGGCCTGGCGCGCCTGGCCAACGCCGGCATTGCGGTCAGTTCCGGGTTGCTGGAGGAGCAGGCGCGCGAGCTCAACATCGGATTTTTCTCGCGTATGCAGCGCAAGCGTCCGTGGGTGCGCCTCAAGGCCGCCGCCAGCCTGGACGGCATGACGGCGCTGCACAATGGCCAGAGCCAGTGGATCACGGGCGCACAGGCCCGCGCCGATGGCCATGCCTGGCGCGCACGCGCCTGCGCGATCCTGACCGGCATCGGCACGGTCAAGCTTGATGATCCGCAGTTGACGGTGCGTTCGGTCGATACCCCGCGCCAGCCGCGCCGCGTGATTGTCGATAGCCGGCTGGAGATCGCGCTCGATGCGCGCGTCCTGCAGCGGGCGTCCAGCTGGGTGGTGGCGGCCGTGAGCGATCCGGACAAGGAAGCGGCGTTGAAGGCCGCCGGCCACGACGTCATCCTGCTGCCCAATGCCGAGGGCAAGGTCGACCTGGCGGCGCTGATGCTCGAACTGGGCCGCCGCGAGATCAATGAGTTGCACGTGGAAGCGGGCTTCAAGCTGAACGGGTCGATGATCCGGGCCGGCTGCGTCGATGAGCTGCTGCTGTACCTGGCGCCCACGCTGCTGGGCGAAGCCCAGGGCCTGTTTGCGCTGCCGGCCCTCACCAGCCTGGACGGGCGGGTACCGCTGCGCTTTCATGAAGTCACGCCCATCGGCGGCGACCTGCGCATACTTGCGCGCGTGGACGCGCAGCCGGCGCCGAACTAACTTCAACACATCAAGTACACAATAGGGAGCAGCATGTTCACAGGAATCGTCGCGGCCGTGGGCCGTATCAAGACCGTTACCCCGCTCGATGCCGGGGTCGATGCCGGCGTGCGGCTGGAAATCGAGGCCGGCGGCTTGCCCCTGGCTGACGTCGCGCTGGGCGACTCGATCGCCATCAATGGCGCCTGCATGACGGTGGTGGCGAAATCCGACAACGCGTTCAACGTGGACGTCTCGCGCGAGAGTCTGAACTGCACCGTTGGCCTGGATGCGCCCGGCGAAGTCAATCTGGAAAAAGCGCTGACCCTGGCCGAGCGCCTGGGCGGCCACCTGGTGTCGGGCCACGTCGATGGCCTGGGCCGGGTGCACCGTTTCGAGCCGGTGGGCGAATCGTGGGAGCTGGTGGTGGACGCACCCGCCTCGCTGGCGAAATTCCTGGCGTTCAAGGGATCGGTGGTGGTCAACGGCGTCTCGCTGACGGTCAACCGGGTCGAGGACGTGGACAGCGACGAGGGCCGGGCGTGCCGCTTTTCCATCAACCTGATTCCGCACACGATTGCCGTGACGACGCTCAAGCACCTGCGCGCCGGCCACCAGGTCAACCTGGAAATCGACCTGATCGCCCGCTACGTCGAGCGCATGCTGTCGGTACAGAAAGCCTAAGGCCTAGGGTGTAGCCCGGCCGCTCGGCCGGGCGCCCCATGAAGGTTCGCTTATTTGGCGTCCGACTTGGCGTCTGTCTTGACGTCTTCCTTGCCGCTCTTTTCCGGATACAGCACCACCTGCACGTAGTTGCCGGTATTGAAGTAGCGCTGGGCGGCCGCCTTGATATCGTCCACCGTGATCTGGTTGACCATCTTCTCGTGCACCAGGATGCTGGCCGGATCGGTGCCGTTGATCAGTGCGTTCTGCATGCGCCCCAGCCAGTAGCCATTCTCGCGCATGGCCTTCTGGTGGTTCTGCAGCCAGTTCTGCTTGACCTTGTTGAGGTCGTCCGCATCCGGTCCCTGCGTCTTCATGCGTTCGATTTCCGCGAAGGTGGCGGCAATCACCTTGTCCACATTCTCCGGTCCGGTTGGCAGCGATGCCGCGATGGCGTAATTGCCGTACGGGATGCGGCTGATGCTGCCATACATATTGCCGCCGTAGATCAGCGACAGCTTCTCGCGCAGCACGTCGATGATGCGGATGTTCATCACCTCCAGCAAGGCCGAGAAGCGCATCGATTCTTCTTCCGAATAGGTGGCCGGGCCGGTGAAGTTCAGTGAAATCAGGCTTTTCGGCTCGGTCCCGCTGTGCACCTCCTTCTTGACCACGCCCGTCACCGGACGCACGCCCACGTCGCGGTACTGCACGGGAATTTCGGGCGTGGGCAGGCTGGCGAGATAGGTGGCCAGGAGCGGCTTGATGGCCTGCACGTCAAAGCTGCCCACGAGGATGAAGGTCAGGTCGCGCGCCGAGGAAAAGCGCGCCCGGTACACGTCCAGGGCGCGGTCGAAATCGACCTTGGACAAGTCTTGCGGACGCAGCACGCGCGCCACGCGCGGGTGATTGTTGTACAGCGTCGCGGTCACGGTGTCGCGGAAAACGGCCTCGGGCGTGCTCAAGGAATTGCGGGCTGCTTCCAGCTGGCGGCTCATGAAGGACTTGTACAGCGTCTCGTCGCGCCGCACGGCGGCAAACTTCAGGTGGACGAACTGCAGCATGGTCTCGATATCGTTGCTGCCCGAACTGCCGCTGATATTGTCGATGTATTCGCCCATGCCGGCGCCGGCCGAGGCGGTCTTGCCGGCCAAAATCTTCTGCAGCTCGATGGGCGAGTAGGCGCCCAGGCCCATGGCGCCGGCAATCGCGCTGGCAAAGCGCGCATTGAAGATGTCCTGCTCGGGAAACAGCGATTGTCCACCGAAGCGCACCGCGCTGATGAGCACCTGGTCGTTCTTGAAGTCGGTGCTCTTCAGCATGACTTTCACGCCGTTCGACAGGGTCAGGTGGGTCACGCCCAGCGCCTTGTCCTGCGTTTCCGCCACGATGGTGCCGGGCGTGGGGGTCTTGTCCATCAGCTTTTGCGCCAGGGTCTTTTCGTCCAGTGGCTTGACCACGGTTTTTTCCGCGGCGGCCACGCTGGCCAGCAATTGCGCCCCGCTCGGGATGGGTAGCTCGCTCTGGGTGGTGCCCATGTAGACCACCAGCTTGCCGGACTGGGCCGGAATGGTGGCGCGCGCATACGCGTTCACCTCGTCCAGGCGGATGGCCGGCACCAGCTCCTGCACGTAGCGGTATTCGTTCTCGATGCCGGGAATGACTTCCT
>JBKHWY010000550.1:0-3219 GCA_046566285.1 Gammaproteobacteria bacterium
CCTTCTCCACTTTCGAGTGGAGCTTGTTCAGCGCAGCCAGATAAGCCTTGGCGGACGCGACCACGATGTCCGGGTCGGCGCCCAGGCCGTTGACGATGCGGCCCGACTGCGACAGGCGCATGGTCACCTCGCCCTGCGACTGGGTGCCGGTGGAAATCGCGTTCACCGAGAACAGCACCAGCTCGGCGCCGCTGGCTACGTGGCCTTCGATGGCGTTGACGGTGGCGTCCACCGGACCGTCACCCTTGCCTTCGCACACCTGCTCCTTGCCATCGACGGCAAATACCACCTTGGCGGTCGGCGTCTCGCCGGTCTCGGAACGTTGCGACAGCGACACGAAGCGATAGTGCTCGCCTTCCTGCGCGCGGTCTTCGGCCGACACCAAGGCCATGATGTCTTCATCGAAAATGTCGGCCTTGCGGTCGGCGAGTTCCTTGAAGCGGGCAAAGGCGGCATTCACTTCGGTTTCCGACTCCAGCTCGATGCCCAGTTCGCGCAGGCGTTCCTTGAAGGCGTTGCGCCCCGACAGCTTGCCCAGCACGAGCTTGTTGGCCGACCAGCCCACGTCTTCGGCGCGCATGATCTCGTAGGTTTCGCGCGCCTTCAGGATGCCGTCCTGGTGGATGCCCGAGGCATGCGCAAAGGCGTTGGCGCCGACGACTGCCTTGTTGGGCTGCACAGCAAAGCCGGTGATCTGCGAGACCATCTTCGACGCCGGCACGATCTGGGTAGTGTCGATGCCCAGCTGCAGGCCAAAGTAGTCGCTGCGGGTCTTCACCGCCATCACCACTTCTTCCAGCGCGGTATTGCCGGCCAGTTCGCCCAGGCCGTTGATGGTGCACTCGATCTGGCGCGCGCCGCCGATCATGACGCCGGCCAGCGAGTTCGCCACCGCCAGGCCCAGGTCGTTATGGCAGTGCACCGACCAGATGGCCTTGTCGGAATTGGGAATGCGCTCGCGCAGGCGGCGGATGCGCGCGCCAAATTCTTCCGGCACCGCGTAGCCCACCGTGTCGGGGAAGTTGATGGTGGTGGCGCCTTCGGCGATCACCGCTTCCAGTACGCGGCACAGGAATTCCTCTTCCGAGCGGCTGCCGTCTTCCGGGGAAAATTCGATGTCGCTGGTGTACTGGCGCGCGCTGCGAATGGCCGCCTTGGCCTGTTCCAGCACCTGCTCCGGTTCCATGCGCAGCTTCATCTTCATGTGCAGGGGCGACGTGGCGATGAAGGTGTGGATGCGCTTGCGCTCGGCCGGCTCCAGCGCTTCGGCCGCGCGCGCGATGTCGCGCTCGTTGGCGCGCGACAGCGAACAGATGGTCGACTCGCGCACGGCGGCGGAGATGGCGCGGATGGCTTCGAAGTCGCCCGGCGAAGCGGCGGCGAAGCCGGCCTCGATCACATCGACACGCAGGCGCTCGAGCTGGCGCGCGATGCGCACCTTCTCGTCGCGGGTCATCGAGGCCCCGGGGGACTGCTCGCCATCGCGCAGGGTGGTGTCGAAAATGATCAGGCGGTTCGAACTGGACATGACGTCTCCAAAAAACTATGTCAAAAAATTTGTGTGGGCGCTCAGACGCGCTCGCTCGGATCCAGCGGTTCCTCGCGCGTCTGCACGATGCTCACCGGCTTGCCTTTGGCCAGGCGCCAGAAGTACACGGCGTAGCCGGACAGTCCGTAGATCGCAAACAGCGGCATCAGCGAGCTGGCCGGGTCGATCGCAGCCAGGGCCAGGAACAGCGCGATCAGGAACACCGCGATGAAGGGCACCGACTTACGGAAGTTCACGTCCTTGAAGCTGTAATACGGGACGTTGGTCACCATGGTCAAGCCGGCGAACAGCGTGATCGCCCATGCCAGCCACGGCGCTTCCATGCCGCTGATGCCATGGTCGTCCAGCATCAGGATATAGCCGGTCACGATACCGGCTGCGGCCGGGCTGGGCAAGCCCTGGAAGAAGCGCTTGTCGACCACTTCGATGTTGGTATTGAAACGGGCCAGGCGCAGCGCCGCGCCGGCGCAATACACGAAGGCGGCGATCCAGCCGAACTTGCCCAGGTCGCGCAGGGCCCACTCGTACATCACCAGCGCCGGCGCCGCACCGAACGAAATCATGTCCGACAGGCTGTCGTACTGGGCGCCGAACTCGGACTGGGTATTGGTCAGGCGCGCAATGCGGCCATCCAGGCCGTCCAGGATCATGGCGACAAAAATCGCCCAGGCCGCGTGCTCGAAGCGGCCCGTCATCGCTTGCACGATGGCATAGAAGCCGCAGAACAGCGCGGCGGTCGTGAAGGCGTTGGGCAGCAGGTAGATGCCCCGTCGGCGCACCGGATTGCCGTCGGCGTCCAGCTTGCGGCGCGTGATGCGGCTAAAGCGGGAGATTTTCGCTTTCTTGGGTCCAGCAGGCTTACGACGGGGAAAGTTGGCCATGGGTTCCGTTCAGGTCAGATTCGGTCTTGCCCACATTATAGTTGCCCGCGTTGCCGAATGAGCATGCGCCGGGCGAATTGACGCGTGTTCCTCCGACGCGTCCCTACGCCTACTTGAACCGCACCTTGGCCACCACGCGCATCTGCAGGGTGGTCTCGCCCGGCTCGAAGCTGGGTTCGGCCACGCTTTCGTGCGCGGCTTTGGCGGCGGCGCGCATCATCATCGGCGCCGCAGCCGCATCGGCGGCATTGCCGGCGTAGTTGCCGGATGCTTCGAAGTCGACGGTATCAAGCAGCGCCTCGCCCAGCTTCCTGCCCATGGCGGCGGCAATTGCGGCAATCCGTTCGTTCAGGTTCTGGTAGGTGGCGGCGATGCGGCGTTCGTCCAGCTTCTTGGTGGCGGCCGGCGACAGGCCGAACTGCAGGTTGCTCAAGGCCAGCACGCGCTGCACTTGGGCCGTGGTCTTTTCCAGGTGCGCCAGGTTGGTGGTCTTCACTTCCAGCGACTGGCCCACGCGCCAGCTGCTGGGAACGCGCGGTCTGGCGGCGGCGCCCAGCGGCTGCGGCCGGTCTTCGGGATACACGGGATAGGCGTAGTAGCCTTCGGTCTTGAGGATTGCTTGCGGGTCTTCACGCTTCACGATCTCGGTGCCCTGCTTCATCTTCTGGTTCACGCGCGACGCGGCGGCGGCCTTGTCCTTGTCCTGCTCCTCGATCGCCAGCACGGCGGTGGCCTGGTCGTTCGGTGCCGTCACCTCGCCATAGGCGGGAATGATGACGGTGGTGCCGG
>JBKHWY010000551.1:0-3214 GCA_046566285.1 Gammaproteobacteria bacterium
GGACCAGAGCGTGCGCTACACGTACAGCCTGGACAACGGCAAGACCTTCCTGCCGCTGGGGGCGCCCGCGCAGATGCGCTTTTCGTGGTGGAAGGGCGCGCGCCCGGGCCTGTTCAGCTATAACGTGACGGCCGACCAGCCCGGGCACGGCATGGTCGACGTGGACTGGGTGCGGGTGCGCATGCACGCCAGCACGCTGCCGGCTGCTGACAGAAACTGACAGCGCCGTCTTCTACGATGGATGCATCCCAATCACACCAGGAGATGCAGCATGTCGGACACCAAGAACTGGATCGCCGTCGCCTCGGCCGAACACGTACGCATCGGCCGCGCGCACGGCTTCATGCAGGTCTGCCACGGCAAGGCCGCGCCGCTCAAGCGGCTGCGTCCCGGCGACCGGGTCGCCTACTATTCGCCGACCGAGCAGTTCGGCGGCAAGGACAAGCTGCGCGCCTTCACGGCCATCGGCACCGTGAAGGACGGGCAGCCCTACCAGGCCAGTATCGGCCCGGGCGCGGGCGGCGGCTTCTGCCCGTTCCGGCGCGATGTATGGTGGCTGCCGGCCGCAGAAGCTGGCATCAACCCATTGCTGGACACGCTCGAATTCACCGTCGGGAACCGTAACTGGGGCTACCAGCTGCGCTTTGGCCTGTTCGAAGTGTCCGCGCACGATATGGACGTGATTGCCGCTGCGATGGGCGCGCAGGTCGACGGCTTGCCTGCCTTGGAAGAAGCTCAATCGACGCTGTTCCAGGATTGAGAGCGCCTGAGAAAACCAATTACTTGCTCTGATGGCAAGCACCTCGTACACTGAGCCTACCTCTGTTGTCGAAGCGGTGGTTCGAATTTCTCATCAGACCTCGCTTTGGGAATACAAGCCCATCACACCATTAGGTTCCATTTGGCAGGAGATAGTTGTTGGCAATTAAAAATTGGCGTCCAAGCTGGTTCATATTCCTGACTCTGTTTCTCGCTAGCGTGGACGCGGCACCCGCGGCTACTTTAGCGGTGCAAACAATCCAGTTCGGTGAACACAGACTGCGGGCCGACATCGTGCAGCCCACTCCGGCCCAGTCCGGCCCCCGCCCTGCCATGATCCTCATCCATGGGGGCGGCTGGAGTGCCGGGCACCGCGACGAGTTTTCGCAATTCGCGCAATTGCTTGCCTCAAGGGGCATCCTTGCCATGCTGATCGATTACCGATTGGCGGGGCCAGATGCCCGCTGGCCCGCCCAGGCCGTCGACGTTGCAAGCGCTGTCTGGTACTTAAGGGAAAACGCACGGCGTTTGCAGATCGATACCCAACGTATTGGCGCGCTCGGCGGCTCGGCAGGCGGACATCTCGCCGCCTGGCTGGCCACCACGGATAGTATTAATCCCAACGGCACACATAGCAGGGTCGATCTGCTCATCTCCCTGTGGGGCCCCTGGGATCTGACGCTGTCGCAGCCGGACCTTCGCGGCGATGCTCGCAACATGATCAGGGCGCTGTTGGGTGCGGCCGAGGACAAAGCGGCATCCCCGCTCTTTAGCATTGACCGCCATTCGGCGCCGGCCCTTCTGATTCATGGAAGCGATGACACGCTTGTTCCACCGAGCCAGTCGCGTCGCGCGTGCAATGCACTGCGCGAGGCCGGGGTGGAATGCCGGTTGCTTATACTCGAGGGCGAAAATCATTCGATTCAAAAGCCTGAGAATGCTGCTCTTGTCCTGGACCATATTGGCCGTTTCATTCACGAGCAATTTTTCTCCCGGCCGAGGTAGTGGAATGGCAGCAGCGGGTAGCTACCCGGACCGAAATCCTGGTCGTGCTCAAGAACGGGATACCGTGGAAACACCTGCCGGGTGAACTCGGCTGCTGCAGTCGCATCACTTGCTGACGCCGGCTCCACGAATGGATGAACTACGAACGTTTTCGTTAGGCGCTCTGACTAAAAAAACGGCGCCGGCTGATCATCCGGCGCCGCAAACTCACAGCGAAAAACGAGGGTGAATCAAACAGGAGGCAACCTGTTTCTTGAAGCCTTACTTGCCCCGGCGGTGCATGCCAAAGCCCAGCAGGGCCAAGCCGGCGACCAGCAGGGTGATGCTGCTTGGCTCGGGCACTTCGGCCACTCCGGCTTCCACCGCAAAGCGGCTGCCAGCCGACAGGCCGGTCAGGTCCAGCTGCCAGTTGGTCTTGCCGGCCAGCGTCAGGGGATCGCCGAAATGAAACTCGGCGTATTCCGGCGCGCCGAAGCGGATCGACGCCGCACTGTCGGTGTGGCTCACGCTGTCCACCTGACCGAAGGCCGGGGTCACGCTGCCGGCCTGCGCGAACCGGATCCCGGTGAGCGAAAAACTCGCCTGGCCGATGCCGGCGCCGGACAGGTTGCGCACCAACGCATTCAAGCCCAGGGTCGAGGACTGGAAGTCCGACGCTTCCAGCACGAAGTTGAGGGTGGCGCCCGAGAGCTGGTGCAGGTCCAGGTCGAAGGACGCCAGCGATGCGGCGCTGTAGTCGGTGACATCGATGCCCGCGCCGGTGGCGCCGGTGAACACCACGGCCGACGCCGGGCTGCTGAGGGCGGCCGCCGCCAGCAGGCCGCCGATAAATTGGATGAGTTTCATGGTGCTTGTCCCAGAAGGTGATTACAAAGGTCCCTTGGCCCAGGGGCCGGTGATCGCGAAGGTGATGCCCGGCGTCTGGATGTTCACGAACAGGTAGCGGCCGGTCGGATCGAAACAGCAGCCGGCGAATTCCTGGCTGCGATGGTCCCCGGCCAGCGAGACCAGCTTGCCGGCCGTGTTCAGCTGCGCGTCGCTGACCACCACATTGTTCTTGGCGAAGATGTAGGCGTCGCCCTGGTGCGTGACGCCCATCAGGCGCTGGCCGAAGCCGAAAGCGTCGGTGGCGGCGGTGGAGGCGTCCTCGCAGATCATGATCCCGTGCTTCGGGCTGACGCACAGGTTGTCGCCCATGTTCCCCACCAGCGGACCGGGGCTGGAATAGATGCACCTGAAGGTTTGCGACGCCAGGTCGAGCTCCCAGATGGTGCCGCGCTGGACCGCGCCGCCCGAGGTGTCCATCACGTACAGCTTGCCCTGCGCGTGGAAGATCCCTTCGCCGCGATTCATGCGCAGCGCGCCCTGGGTCCAGCCCTGCGCGAACGGGCCGGCGGTGTTGGCGATCTTCTCGCCGGTCAGGCCCACGGCGTCGCCGCGGTTCTGGTCC
>JBKHWY010000552.1:0-3210 GCA_046566285.1 Gammaproteobacteria bacterium
GACCGGCGCCCGCCTGCGGCAGGATCTGCGCCTGCAGGCTGCCGTTGTCGAGCGCGATGGCCTGCATCAGTCCTTGAACTGCGGGGTCTTGAGCAGGAAGCCGCCACCCTGGTAGATGGTGGTGACGTCGTCCTTGGCCGGGTACTCGGCGCTGTCCGGGAACAGGTGCGCCCATGGGGCCGAGCTGTCCTTGGCGACAAAGCCCAGGTGCTTCGAGTGGCGCGCATCCCACCATTGCGAGGCGTTGTTGGACACGCCGAAGGTGATGGTGTGGCCGACGCGGCGCGCGAACAGCGAGCAGCGCAGCAGTTCGACCAGGTCGTCCAGGCTCAGGAAGGTGCTCAGCATGCGCTTGTCGCGCGGCGCATCGAAGCACGAACCGATGCGGATGCACACGGTCTCGATGCCGAAGTGGTCGTAGTAGAAGCGCGACAGCGATTCGCCGAACACCTTGGAGATGCCGTACATGCCGTCCGGGCGCAGCGGCATGGTGGCGTCGACCAGGTCGGTGGTCTTGTAGTAGCCCATCGTGTGGTTCGAGCTGGCGAAGATCACGCGCTTGGCGCCCTGCTTGTAGACCGCTTCGTACAGGTTGGCCACGCCGACGATGTTGGCCTGGTTGATGTCTTCAAACGGCGCTTCCACCGAGATGCCGCCGAAGTGCAGCACCGCGTCCACGCCTTCGACCAGCTTCATCACGGCCGCCTTGTCGGCCAGGTCGCACTGGACGATTTCCTCGCCCTCGCGCGGCGCGCCCATGTCCACCAGGTCCGACAGCCGGACCACTTCGGCCCAGGGCTTGATCAGGTCGCGCAGTTTGCTGCCAAGGCCGCCGGCCGCGCCGGTCAGGAGAATGCGTTTGAATGGTTTAGTCATTGTCAGGTCACAGGTGCAGGGTTAAAAAGAGTCAGCGCATTGTGCAGCTTCCAGTGTTCGGCCCAGGTCTTCTTGCCGCTTGCGACATCGAGCATCAGCTTGAACAACTCCCAGCCCACGTCTTCGATGGTCGCTTCGCCGCTGGCGATGCGGCCCGCGTTCACGTCCATCAGGTCGTGCCAGCGGCGGGCCAGGTCGTTGCGGGTGGCGACCTTGATGACCGGGACTTCGGCCAGGCCGTAGGGCGTGCCGCGCCCGGTGGTAAACACGTGCATGTTCATGCCGGCGGCCAGCTGCAGGGTGCCGCAGATGAAGTCGCTGGCCGGGGTGGCGGCGTAGATCAGGCCTTTCTGGGTCAGCTTCTCGCCCGGCGAGAGCACGCCGGTGATGGCCGCGGAACCCGACTTGACGATCGAGCCCATGGCTTTCTCGACGATGTTCGACAGGCCGCCCTTCTTGTTGCCGGGCGTGGTGTTGGCGCTGCGGTCCACGCCGCCCCGCTTCAGGTAGGCGTCGTACCAGGCCATCTCGCGGATCATGGCGTTGGCCACGTCGGCGTCCACGGCGCGCGAGGTCAGCTGGTCGATCCCGTCACGCACTTCCGTCACTTCCGAGAACATCACGGTGGCGCCGGCGCGCACCAGCAGGTCGGTGGCAAAGCCCACGGCCGGGTTGGCGGTCACGCCGGAAAACGCGTCGCTGCCGCCGCACTGTACGCCCACCACCAGGTCCGATGCCGGGCAGGTTTCACGCTGGCGCGCATTCAGGCGCTCGAGGTGTACTTCGGCGGTGCGCATGATCGAGTCGATCATCGACATGAAGCCCACGTGGCCTTCGTCCTGCAGGCACACCTGGCTGGGATCGCCCCCGCTCTTGATCGGGATCGAGCCTTTCGGGAACAGGCGGGTCGGCTGCAGCTTCTCGCAGCCGAGCGAGACGACCATGGCCTGGCCGCCGAAGTTCGGGTTCTGGCTGATGTTACGGATGGTGCGGATCGGGATCTCGGCGCCCGGCGCTTCGATGGCCACGCCGCAGCCGTAGGTATGCTCCAGCCCCACCACATCGTCCACGTTGGGGTACTTCTTCAGCAGCTCATCCTTGATGCGCTTGACGGCATAGTCGACCACGCCGGAGACGCACTGCACGGTGGTGGTGATGGCCAGGATGTTGCGCGTGCCGACCGAGCCGTCCGCGTTGCGGTAGCCCTGGAAGGTGTAGCCCTCCAGCGGCGGCAGCTCGGGCGCCTTGCGGGTGGCGATCGGCAAGCCGTCCAGTTCGCGCGCGCCCGGCATCTGCAGCACGGCTTCGGACACCCAGCTGCCGCGCGGCAGCGGCTTGGCGGCAAAGCCGATGGTGACGTTGTAGCGCAGCACGGCTGCGTTCTCGGCCAGGTCGATCAGCGCGACCTTGTGGCCTTGCGGCACGTTATCGACCAGCACCAGCCCATCCGGGAACACGGTTCCCGCCGGCAAGCCTCCATCGTTCACGACGATGGCGACGTTGTCGTTCGGATGCATACGAATGTACAGCGGAGTTTTGGTGGTGTCAGTCATGCCGTAGCCTTGATGGTGCGGCCCGCCCGGGAGGAGCACAGCCGCAATTTGTAAATGCAGGGCCAGTATGCCAGTTTTGGGCGCAATTGGCTAGTCCAGCAGACGATTTTGGTAAGACCACTTTAATCTGGTCATACCACTGAGTGTTCTGATCACCGGAGCCGTTGTAAGTACGCAACCATGCCTGCGAAATGGTCACCGAACGGTGCTAGCGCTAACTTAGCGCCCTGCAAAACGACATACCGGGCGCTGCCAGACAGTATAGGCCCGTCGCGCGGCGAATGCGCGCCACACGTCCTATCGCTCACCGGCTTGAGCCGTTGGCGCGGCTATAATCCCCGTCAACATTCATGTCGATATTTCATCAGGTGCAGCCATGACCCAGCCCGCCCCCGGCCCGCGCACTGCGCTTGGCCATATCCGCGTTCTCGACCTGTCACGCGTGCTGGCCGGGCCATGGTGTTCGCAAAACCTCGCCGACCTGGGCGCCGACGTCATCAAGATCGAACGGCCGGGCAGCGGCGACGACACCCGCGCCTGGGGGCCGCCGTACGCACATGACGCCCAGGGCCATGCGACCACCGAGTCGGCTTATTACCTCTCCACAAACCGGGGCAAGCGCTCGGTCACGGTGGACATCGCCAGCGCGGCGGGCCAGGCCCTGGTGCGCGAACTGGCCAGGAGCGCCGACGTGGTGCTGGAAAACTACAAGGTCGGCCAGCTCAAGCGCTATGGGCTCGACTACGCATCCCTGAAAGCCATCAAGCCGGACATCGTCTAT
>JBKHWY010000553.1:0-3206 GCA_046566285.1 Gammaproteobacteria bacterium
GCCGACGGGCACCAGCGGGCGCTGGCACATGACCCAACGGCTGTCCATCGGCCGGCGCTCGTCCATGCGTACCTGGGCAGGGCCGGTCGCCACATGCACCTGGGGCGAATGGATCTGCACGATGGCATGGTCGACCAGCACCGCGTACGGCACCGCGATCGAACCGGCCTGCAGCGCGCCGAGCTTGCGCGCCAGCGTGGTCTTGCCGCTGCCGGAAGGGCCGAACAGCAGGATCGAGCGGCCCGACTGCAGCGCGGCGCCCAACTGCGTGCGCAGGCTGGCGTCCACCACATCATCGGCAAAGGCGGCGGCCATGTCGGCGGCGCCCACGCGCGCGCCATGCTGGCCGCGGCGCGACTGGCGCAGCAGCTGCTCGCGGTAAGCCTGCAGGGTCACGGGGGCGGCGCCGGCGTAGCGGCTGCGTGCCAGGAATTCGCCGGCACGCGCGCGGCCGTTCCCGGTCAGCTGATAGTGCACGTCCAGATCGGACTCGCCGCGGGTGGCCACTTCCAGCAACTGCTCAGCCATCATGTAGCCCAGCACTTCGCGCAGGACGTTGAAAGACAGGCGCAATTTGCCGGTCAGGACGGGAAGGTGAATGCGGCCGTCCGCATGCATGATCTTGGCGACCAGCTCGACCAGCAGAGCCAGTTCCAGACCGGTTTCGCGCACCGACTTCGGAGGTGGGGGAAGCAGCGGCGCCTCATCCATGTGGGATACAGGCAGACGCTGGTGGGGGGCGGCGAAATCGGCGTCGCTCATCATGGAATTTCCTGGAGACTGGGTCGTTGTTGCGGAAGGACAGAATCGATTCTAGTCACGGACTTGCTCCTGCCTTTGACCCAAAGCAAGCAATCCCGGCCATCGATAACTCAGCTGTGGCGCAGCCACAAAACCAGCAGGGTGCCCATGGAAATGGCAACGGCATACGGCATGCCGCCCACGCTCGCGACCGGCACTGCAGCGGGCAGCGGCAGGCCGCAGGCGCGCATCCACAGGGGACGCAGCAGCTGGCCGACGTTGGCCAGCACGGCGCGGCCGCGGCGCATGCAAAGGGCCATGACGATGGCGAGCACGCCGCCGAAACAGTAGCTCGCCAGCGCGATCGGAAACGCCAGCGCCGGGCCGGTAAAGGCGCCCACCACCGCCATCAGCTTGACGTCGCCGGCGGCCATCGCGCCGCACATGTACAGGGGGAGGAACATCACCAGGCCGAGCGCGAACCCGCCCAGGCAGGTCGACAGCAGGACCATGGGCGTGCCATTGGCAAGATGCAGGCCGAGGGCGGCGATCAATGCCGCCAGCAGCAAGCGATTGGGAATCCGGCGTTGAATCAGGTCGAATACGCTGGCTGCCAGCAGGAGCGCCAGCAGGGTCAGATCAATCAGGATTGAGTAGGCCATGAGCTGTTTTCCTGCGGCGAGGGTCAGGCAAAAAAAAGCCCCCCGGGCGGGGCCCCGCCCGGGGGGCAACTCGGCTGATTACGGCATTTTGCTCGCGATGAACTCGAACGCCGTGTTGACTTTTCCGCCCAGCGTGCCGACTGCAATGACGATCACACCGGCAATCAGTGCGGCGATCATGCCGTACTCCAAGGCGGTAACGCCTTCTTCGTCCTGGAGGAAAGTGCGGACTGCCGAGATAATAGTGCTCATAACAAACTCCCAGTTGAGTGGAAATGTACAACCCCTGACGCAACCGAACCCGCTGTTCCGGGTGCCTGCGCTGCCGTTGCCAGCAGTTCAGTGCTGCGCCATTGACTCAACTATATCGGCGGATTCCGAACGCCAACTTGACGGTTCGCAAATTTTCCACTTTGCATGCTATGTTTCTTTTGAGAATCTAAACGCCATGTGCAATGCATGCGCACGGCCCAGGCCACGACGCTACAATGGGGAATGTGAGCAAACCGGCATGAGAAGCTAATTGCCTGCTAGGCAAAAAGTCATTATCCTGCTCGGCGGTTCCTGCAATAAGTAGTTCTAACCGTCAAGCCTGAGCCTGCAGCGGTCGGCCGCACCCGCCGGACCACAATTCTGAGAATGACATGGATTCCCTTCTGAAACACATGGTGGACATGACCGGTCATCGCGATCACGCGATGCTCGACATTTCGGTCATCTCCGCCGTGCAGGAATTGGCCGGCGCAAGCATGGCCAGGGTGCTGTCCGTGCTCACGGTGCGCGGCGAACGCCACGTGCGTCCGCGCGCCACCATCCAGGCCGGCAGCCCCGCCCGGATGGAAGACCAGGACGGCCAGGGTTCAGGTGAACTGCTGAGCAATTTTCCCGAGCTTGAACAATGCCTGTCCCAGCGCGACAGCCATGCGGAGGTCGTCTCGGGCGACGGCCAGCGCACGCTGTGGATGCCGATCTGGATGGGCGACAAGGCCGACACCTGCCTGGAAATCGTCCACCCCGCCCCCTACAGCGCCGACATGATCCATGTCATCGGCGGCATCGTGAGCGTCTACCGCAATTTCCAGAACCTGCTGGACTACAGCGAACGCGACTCGCTGACCGGTCTGCTGAACCGCAAGACCTTCGACGACCAGCTGGCCCGCATGCTGCAAGCCAGCGCCGATCACGCGCCGCCGGAGCCGGGCCAGCCCGAGCGGCGCCAGCAGGGCGAAGCCGAGAAGCAGTGGCTGGCCGTGGTCGACGTCGACCATTTCAAGGCTGTCAACGACAAGTTCGGCCACCTGTACGGCGACGAAGTGCTGATCCTGATCGCCAACCTGCTGCAATCCTCGTTCCGCTCGCAGGACCGGGTATTCCGCTTCGGCGGCGAGGAATTCGTCGTGCTGCTGCGCTCGACGACACTCGAAAACGCCCGCAAGATCATCGAACGCTTCCGCGCCAACGTGGAAGCCCATGATTTCCCCCAGGTCGGCACCGTCACCGTCAGCGTGGGTTTCGTGAGCATCAGCGCGTTCGATCCGCCGGTCATCATCCTGGGCCACGCCGACCAGGCCCTCTACTACGCCAAGAGCCATGGGCGCAACCGCGCCTGCCACTACGACGAACTGGTCGCCGGCGGCCTGCTGCAAGCCAACGCCGCCAACGAAGACGCCGAGTTCTTCTAGGCCCGAAGGACAGCATCCCACCTGCGCGCGTCGCTCGCGAACGCGGCGATTGCCGGTAGAATAAGCCCATGCCACCTACCCTGGCAGAGCGTCGCCCGCGCGCGCCTACCCGGCGCTGTCG
>JBKHWY010000554.1:0-3205 GCA_046566285.1 Gammaproteobacteria bacterium
TCGATGCTTCCCTTGTAATGGTCGATGTTGGGCAGCACCGCGTAGCGCAGCAGCAGGAAGATGAGGGTAAAGGCGAAATACAGCACCAGCGCCAGCTTGAGCGTAAAGCCCAGCACATGGTGCGTGGCCAGGTTGCACACCCGGTAGGCCGCCTTGACGCGCCGCCAGCGCTGCGCGATCGGCACGTGGGGCACGTGCGCGGCGATGTCGGTATCGGGGGTGTGCATTAAGACAAATTCAAATGAAAGGCTCGGAAAGGCTGGGTCAGGGTCGCGGCCGCGGACGGCCCCTGGACCGTCCATCAATCAGTCACCGACAGGAAACTTGGCTTGCACGATTCCTGCCGCCTACCTTACCATCGTCCTGACCCGACCAGGATCGCGCGGCAATTCTAACCGATCCCCGCCGTTCTGAGCCCGCACTTTAACTGATCCTTACACTCATTTGGCGACAGCTTTGTCCATGATCCCTTCCTCGAGCGCCGGCTCGCGCTTCGTTCAACGCTGGGCCGCCGCCGCGCCCGGCCGCGCCGACACCCTTGCCGAGCTGGCAAGCCACCCCCTCCACCAGCAAGACCTGTCCGCCCTGCTCGCGCGCGAGCTGGCCGCCGGCGTGCCGCTGCCACGGGCGATGCGCCGGCTGCGCAACCTGCTGGTGTCCGGGCTGATCGAGCGCGACCTGTCCGGCCAGGCCGACCTGCACGAAGTCGTCACCACCATGACCAACCTGGCCGACTTCGCCATCCGCACCCACGTGGACGCGTTGATGACCGAACTTACGGCCAGCCACGGCACCCCGATCGGCGAGGAATCCGGCCAGCCCCAGCACCTGATCGTGCTGGGCATGGGCAAGCAGGGCGGCGGCGAGCTGAACGTCTCGTCCGACATCGACCTGATCTTCGTCTACCCGGAAGATGGCGATACCCGCGTGGAAGCTGGCCAGCGCCAGCTGTCCAACCATGAATTCTTCACGCGCCTGGGCAAGCGCCTGATCGCCGCCCTGTCGGAAGTGATCGAGGACGGCTTCACCTTCCGGGTCGACATGGCGCTGCGCCCGAACGGCAACTCCGGCCCGCTGGTGGCCAGCCTCAACATGGTCGAGCAGTACCTGATCGTCCAGGGGCGCGAATGGGAACGCTACGCCTGGGTCAAGGCGCGCGCCGTCACCGGCACGCCGGAGGATATCGCCGCGCTGGACGCCATCGTGCGGCCCTTCGTGTACCGCCGCTACCTGGACTTTGGCGTGATCGACGCCATCCGCACCATGCACGCCCAGATCCGCGCCGAAGTCGACCGCCAGGAACGCCTGCACCCGGACCGCAGCAACAACGTCAAGCTGGGACGCGGCGGCATCCGCGAGATCGAATTTTTGGCCCAGGTGTTCCAGCTGATCCGGGGCGGACGCGACACCGAACTGCGCGACCGCTCCACCCGCGCCACCCTGCGCACCCTTGCCGACAAGGGCCTGCTTGAGCGCGACGTGGTCGAGCAGCTGCTGGCTTCCTACACCTTCCTGCGCAACCTGGAGCACCGGCTGCAATACCTGGAAGACGCCCAGACCCACACCATCCCGCCCGGCGACGCCGACCGCGCCATCGTGGCCGGCTGGATGGGCGAAGCGGACATCGTTGCCCTCCTGGCCCGGTTGGCCGAGGTGCGCCATTTCGTGGCCGCCCAGTTCGACGCCATGTTCAAGGACGCCAACGAGAAGAACGGCGACGCCCCCGACCCGCAGACCTGCTGCAGCATCGCCGACCTGGACAACGCCGACGTGGTCCAGGCGCACCTGGAAAAGCTTGGCTTCGACGCCGCGCCGCAGGCTGCCCAGCGCCTCTCCACCAGCTGGCAATCGCCGCGCGTGCAGACCATGCCCGAAGCCAGCCGCAACCGCCTGCTCGCGCTGGTCAACACCGCCCTGCCCCTGATTGCCGCCTGCGCACGCGAGACCGAAGTGGGCAGCGCCGCCGCGACGTTGGGGCGCCTGCTGGGCTTTTTCGAAGCCATCGCGCGCCGCTCGGCCTACCTGTCGCTCCTGACCGAGTATCCGCATACGCTCGAACGCGTGATCCGAATGATGCACGCCTCCGGCTGGGCCGCCACCTTTTTGACTCTCCACCCGATCGTGCTGGACGAACTGCTGGACGACCGCCTGCACGACGAAATGCTCGACTGCGAAGCGTTGCGCGCCGACCTGGAACGCCTGCTGGAGGCAGCCGACGGCGACACCGAGCGCAAGATGGACATCCTGCGCGAAGCCCACCACGCCCAGCTGTTCCGCCTGCTGGCCCAGGACCTGGCCGGATCGCTGACCGTCGAACGGCTGGCCGACTACCTGTCCCTGCTGGCCGACACCATCGTGGCCGCCACCATCGACGCCGTGTGGAAGACGGTGGCCACCCGCCACGTCGAGGTGCCGCGCTTTGCCGTCATCGCGTACGGCAAGCTGGGCGGCAAGGAACTGGGCTACATCTCCGACCTGGACATGATCTTCCTGTACGACGACGAGGATCAGGACGCCCCCGGCAACTACGCCAAGCTGGCCCAGCGCTTCATCACCTGGATGACGGCGCACACCTCGGCCGGCATCCTGTTCGACATCGACACGGCGCTGCGGCCCGATGGCGCCAGCGGCATGCTGGTGTCCACCGTCAAGGCGTTCGAGAAGTACCAGAACCAGTCGGCCTGGGTGTGGGAGCACCAGGCCTTGACGCGCGCGCGCTTTTGCGCCGGCGACGCCGCCATCGGCGCGCGCTTCGAAGCGATCCGCGAGCAGGTGCTGAGGAACGCGCGCGAGGAAGCGCCGCTGCGTGACGAAGTGCTCAAGATGCGCAGGAAGATGCGCGACGCCCATCCGCCCAAGGTGGGCCTGTTCGACCTGAAGCAGGACGAAGGCGGCATGATCGACATCGAATTCATGGTGCAGTACCTGGTGCTGCGCCATGCGGCGCAGTATCCCCAGCTGACCGGCAACGTCGGCAACATCGCCCTGCTGCGCATGTGCGGCGAGCTGGGGCTGATCGATGCCGAGCTATCGATCGCCGTGGGCGACGCCTACCGCAAGATGCGCAAGCTGCAGCACCAATTGCGTTTGCAGGGGCAGGAGAATGCACGGATCGACCCGGCGCGCATCGGCCAGCACGCGGCCAAAGTGCGCGCGCTGTGGGAGCGGCTGTTTGGAACAGTTTGATAGCTTCTGTCCCCACCCT
>JBKHWY010000555.1:0-3202 GCA_046566285.1 Gammaproteobacteria bacterium
CCGAACTGGACGAGATGCACCGGGCGCGGCCTGCCCCAGTGGTCTTTCAGCACCGTGTTGACGATCAGGCCCGGGCCCAGTACGAGCGTGGCCAGCAGGTAGGCGAGCGCGCGCCGGTGCCGGCGCCAGCGCCGGCCCCAGCGGCGCGAGTAGCCGGCTGCCAGCAGGACCGCGAACACCAGTGCCAGCAGCCAGAAACGCGCCACACCCAGGTAGATCAGGCTGACCCACCATTGCGGCCCCGCAGCGAAACCCGCGCCGGGCCGGTAGAAGGGCTGGACCGAAGCCAGGTCGGTGGCTGGCCAGCAGGCAAACGCGATGGCCAGCGCCAGCGCCGCCAGCACGTCGCCGTAACTGCGCAGTAGCCTGGTCATGGCGTACCCACCCCAAAGGAGCCGGCATCCCCGGCGGACGGCCGCGCCGCCAGCAGGCGCGCCTGGCCGGAGCCGCCGCCGTGCCGGGCCGGCGCATACCCGAGGAATTGGTCGCCCCGGTACAGGTACAGCAGCAGGCGGTGGTCCGGATACAGCTTGACGCTGATGGTGCCCAGCACGCGCCAGCGTGCGAACGAGTGTGCCGCGTCTTCATTCATCGGATGGGTGGAGGCATAGATGACGTTCGCGCCGGGGTCCTGGTCCAGGTCGGCGGTCAACTGGAAATGGTGGCTGCGCGCGTGCTCCGGATTCCAGATGCGCGGCGGGTTGGCATGCGGGCGCGCGTAGTAGCTCAGCAGGGCGAATTCGCCCCGGTCCACCGTGGCCAGGCGCGTGCCGGGATGCAGGGCCAGTACCGAACCGACCGCTGCGCCCGCCTCCGGCCAGCCCAGCACGCGCGCGTACGGGTCGCGTTGCTGGGTCAGCGTAACGCCGAGCGCGCGGGCCATGCCGTGGTAGTGGTAGAAGGCCGACAGCAGGGCCAGGTTGACGAGCACCATGGCCAGGCACCAGCGCATGCGCGGCTCGGGGGCCTGCATCAGACGCGCGCCCACCAGCAGGCTGGCGCCGAAGTAGGCCGGGGCGGCCCAGTTGGCATGGGCGCGTGCGAGCAGGGCCTGGAGCGCGATGGCCGCCAGGAACGGCAGGGTCAGCGCGGCCAGGAAGGCCAGGCGGCGTTCGCGCCAGACCGCGCGGGAGCCCAGGGCGCCCACCAGCAGGGCGAAGCCGAGCGGCCCCATGCAGAGGAACTGCGCGCCGATGAATTCCGCCAGCCGGGCCGGATGGAACAGGTTGCGCTCGAGCTGCGAAATCTCGGCGGTGTGGCGCAGGGTCACGAAATCCATGCGGGCGTTCCACCACAGATTGGGCGCTAACACGAGCAGCGCCAGCAGGACACTGGCGTACAGCCCGGGATTGCGCCAGTGGCGCCGGTAGGGGGGCAGGCATAGCGCCAGCGCGGCGCACGGCAGAAAGAGCACCATCGAGTATTTCGACAGCAGGCCCAGGCCCAGCGCGCACCCCAGCAGCAGCCAGTCGCGCGGCCAGTCGCGTTCCAGCGCATGCCAGAAGGCCCACGCGGCCAGGCCCCAGAAGAAGAACAGCGGCGCATCGGTGGTCATGAACAGGGAATTGAAGCCCACCAGCGGCAGGCTGATGAACAGCATGGCGCTGGCCAGTGCGGTGCGTACGTCGAACATGCGCCGTCCCAGCGCAAACACGAGCAGCGCGGTGCCCGCGTGCAGCGCCAGCGTGCCGGCGCGCACGGCCAGCTCGCTGTCGCCCAGTGCGCCGAAGGCGCGGATGATCCATGCCACCATGGGCGGCTTGGAGAAGTAGCCCCAGTCGGGCGTGCGCGACCACAGCCAGTACTGGGCTTCGTCCATGTACAGCGGCAGCGCGGTGTGCACGATCACCCAGCCGCGATATGCGGTGAGCATGAACACGACCGCGAGGAGGGCGGCCCACGCGCGCTGCTGCGGCGCCGGCCGGCTAAGTTCCTGATGCATGAATGAGATTCCGCAATGGTTGGTGTTGCGCAGCGCCAGGGTGGCCGCTGGGTTGACGGAACCGATGTTAGGGAGGTGGATGGGCGCATCGTTTAATCGACATCAAACGGGCGCGGGTTGCGCCGGCCTTGTGCCGATGTTGGCCACCGGGCCGCGCGCGTTTGATCTGGATCGAATCCGGCGCCGGTGCCTGCCCGGACAATCTGTCCGATCACGCCTGCGTCAATGCCCTTCATTACAAATACCAAATACGGTTCAGCCATGCTCCAGCGCACTGCACAGAATCATGACGACCCCGCCCCGCACTGCCTGTCCCTGGTCGTGCCGGTATATCAGGAGGAACAAAACGTCCTGCCGATGGTCGAACAGGTGTGCGCGGCCCTGGCCGACGCACCGTGGCCGTGGGAACTGCTGATCGTGGACGATGGCAGCAGCGACGCCACCGCCGTGCGCGCCCGCCAGGCCGTGCTGGCCCACCCCGGGCAGGTGCGCGCCATCGTCCTGTCGCGCAATTTCGGCCAGACCGCGGCCATGCAGGCCGGCATCGATGGCGCGCGCGGCAGCATCATCGCCACCATGGATGGCGACCTGCAGAACCATCCGCAGGACTTGCAGCGCATGGTGCGCCGCCTGATCGACGAAGACCTGGACCTGGTCGTCGGCTGGCGCCAGCGCCGCCAGGACCCGCTGCCGCGCCGGATTCCCTCATGGATCGCCAACCGCCTGGTGGCGCGCGTCACCGGCATCCACCTGCACGACTACGGCTGCTCGCTGAAGGTGTACCGCGCCTCGGTGCTGCGCGAGGTGCGCCTGTATGGCGAGATGCACCGCTTTATTCCCACCTGGCTGGCCACCATCACCGCGGCCAGCCGCATCGCCGAGGAGCCCGTCACGCACTTTGCGCGCGTGCACGGGCGTTCGAAGTACGGCTATTCGCGCGTGTTCAAGGTGATGCTGGACTTGCTGGCGATGGTGTTCTTCATGCGCTACCTGGCCAAGCCCGGCCACTTCTTCGGGCGCATCGGCATGCTGTTCGGGGCCAGCGGCATGCTGACCCTGGCCTACCTGGCCTGGGTCAAATTGGTGGCGGCTGCGGACATCGGCAATCGTCCGCTGCTCATGCTGGGGGTGATGCTGACAGTGGTGGGCGTGCAGTTCATCAGCACGGGCATCGTCACGGAAATGCTCACGCGCACCTACTACGAATCCATCGGCCGGCGGCCCTACCTGGTGCGCAGCGAATATGGCAACCCGCTGTCC
>JBKHWY010000556.1:0-3201 GCA_046566285.1 Gammaproteobacteria bacterium
CGCATATGGCACATCTGCACCGGCAGGAAGTATTCGAGCGTGGGCTGCCAGACGTGGCGGTCGAACACGTCGTCGCCGATCTTGAAGGCATGCGTGATCTTGCCGCGATAGCCGAGCGCGTACATGTCCGGCTTGGTGACATCGGAAAAATCGTAGGTGAGGTAGTGGTACCGCAGGAACTCGCCCCAGTGCGCGGGCTTGCCGGTGCGGACCCGCTGCCGTCCCTGCGCGGTCAGTTCGTACAGTTCGACCGGGTCGGCGCGGCGGTCGCCGGCGTCCTGTTCGATCACCAACTGCTTGGGCTGCCGGCTCGCGTAGCCGATCTGCGAGACCTGCAGCACCGGCTCGTACTTCCAGCCCTGGATGACGTTGGGGGTGACGATCCATTCGATCGCGCGCGTGGTCGCCCCGGCAGGAATGGCGCTGCGCACGATGTACCAGCCGTTGTTGTGGTTGCCCCGGCCGTCCCACAGCTCCAGGTCGCCCGCGCCCGCGTTCTCGATCGTCATGCGCTGCTTGTCGCTGTCGGGCGCCACCACCAGGCGCTTGCCCCTGGCCAGCGGCGCGGCGACGAACTGGCCGGCCTCTTCGACCATCGGCCCGTTGGGCTGGCGCGGGAAGATGCCGCGCTCCTCGCCCATCAGGAAGGCCTTGCCGAACAGCTCGCCCGGGAACAGCTCGAAGTTGAAGCCGACCTTGCCGATCCACTCGGGCGGCAGCGGCTGATCCAGGTCCACGGTGATCTTGAACTGGTTGCCCTTGACAGCGGTAACACTGACCTTGTACGTAAACTTCAGATCCGGGTAGACGATGGGATTGAAACCCTTGCGGTCTTTTGACGGGTCCGGGTACGACAGCGTCTGGGTGATGCGCCGGCCGGCCTTGTCCACCTCCTGTTTGCCGCCGACGGGCACGGGCGACCATTGGCCGGGCGAGACTTCCAGGCGCAGGTCGCCGTTGGCGGCCACGCGGCTGCCGTGCTGGATGACGGTGACGCCGGTCTGGTCGCCGTCCGGGTAAATATCGGCGAAGGCGGTGACGTTCAGGCCGGGCATGGCGAAGTAGCCCTTGTCGTTGAGGGTCAGGCCGGCGGCGGTGGGAGAGGTGACCGGGGATGCTGCCTGAGCCAGGCTGCTTGCCGCCAGCGCAACGGCCATCGCGATTGTTTTCATGTGAGTCCTGTGGGTGTGTGGACCATGGTTGCGCTGCCATGGGTGCGCTGGCAAAAAGTATCGCGCCCGGCAGGGGAATATGCAAGGCATTCTGGAACCCCTTCCACGTCCCTTGCGCCGGGTGTTTGCGGCGTGATACAACATGCCTTTCCGTCATCAAAAATCCGCAAACAATATGTCACGTTCTCGGCAGTTCATTTCGATCCTTGCCCTGCCCTGCGCGCTGCTGGCAGGCCCCGTGCAGGCCGGGATGGCCCGGCACGCGCTCAGCAATGGAACCGTCGAAGCTGTCGTTACCGAGGCCATCGGCGGGCGCCTGCTGTCGTTCTCGCTGAAGGGCAAACCCAACTTCCTCAAGGTCGATGAGGCCGCCGGCGACCCGGACGCCCCTGTCACGGCGCAGTCGCCCAACGTGGGTTACCTGGGCCACGAAATCTGGGTCGGACCGCAGAAGCAATGGTGGACGCACCAGAGTGTGAATCCCGAGCTGGCCGCGGCCCAGGCGCCGTGGCCGCCCGACCCTTACCTGAGCCTGGCGCGCTACACGATCGCCCGGCGAAGCGACGACGAAATCGTGTTGGGCAGCGGCGCCAGTCCGGTCAACGGATTACAGCTCAGCAAGCGCTACGCCCTGGTCAAGGGGAAGCCGAACAGCCTGCAACTGGATGTGACGGCGACCAACCGGCGCGAGACGGACGTGGCCTGGGATATCTGGTTCAACACGCGCACGCCTGCCCACACGCAGGTGTATGTACCCGTCGCGTCAAGCGGCGACGTGCGGCTGCAGAGCGCGGCCGGCCAGCCCGGTGTCGAGGGCCTGAGCTATACCTTGAGCGAGCGGGTATTTTCGCTGGACATGCCGAGCGCGCCCGGCGCGGCTGCGCGCGTGGGCAAGGTGTTCCTGCAGCCGGCGGCCGGCTGGATGGCGGGCTTTCACAGCGGGCAAGCGTTCATCGTGCAGTTTCCGCTGCAGCCGCGCGCGGCCATTCATCCAGACCAGGGCCAGATCGAGCTGTACAACGATATCCACCCGGACGCGCCCCAGGCGGGCCTGCTGGAAATGGAAGTGCACGCGCCCTACCTCACGCTGCGTCCCGGCCAGCGCATGCAGGCGCGCGAGACCTGGACGCTCCTGCCGTATGACGGCCCGGCCACGCGCGCGGCGCACCTGGCCTTCCTGCGCCGCCATGCGCGTGCGTTGAAGCTGCAGGGGCTTTGATGCCGAAACTCCAGCGCTTAGCGCTGGTCGGCGGGATGGTCGGGTGCACGCTCGACATGCTTGGCCAGGCCGATGCGCTGGGCGCGGTAGATGCCGGTGTGGCCGGAAAACAGATAGCTGGTCACGCAGGCCAGCGCGGCGAAGGGGCCGATCTGCGGGCCGAACAGTTCCAGCGCCATCACGGTCGAGGCCAGCGGCGTGTTGGCCGCGCCCGCGAACACGGCGACAAAACCGAGTGCGGCCAGCATGCCGACCGGCAGGTGCAGCAGGGGCGCGAGGGCGTTCCCGAACGTGGCGCCGATATAGAACAAGGGCGTGACTTCGCCGCCCTTGAAGCCGGCGCCGAGCGATGCGACCGTGAACACCAGCTTGCCGACGAAATCCCAGGCCGGCAGCGGGTGCTGGAAGGCTTCCACGATCACGGGAATGCCCAGCCCCACATAGCGCTGGGTGCCCAGCGCCCAGACGGCCAGCGCGACGACCACGCCGCCGATGGCCGGGCGCAGCGGCGCATACGCCACCTTTGCCTTCATCCAGCCCGACAGCCGGTGCGTGGCGGTGGCAAACAGCATGCCGATCAGGCCGAACAGCACGCCGGCCAGCACGGTGGCGCCCAGGGTCCACGGGCCGATCGCGGCCATGGCGCCGGCCGCGTAACGGGTGTGCTGGACGCCCCACAGCAGGCCGACCTGGTCGGCCACGATGGCGGCCACGAAACAGGGCAGGATGGCGTCGTAGCGCATGCGCCCCAGCGCCAGCACTTCCAGGCCGAAGATCGCGCCCGCCAGTGGGGTGCCGAACATGGAAGCG
>JBKHWY010000557.1:0-3194 GCA_046566285.1 Gammaproteobacteria bacterium
AACGTCTCGGCGGAGCCGAACAGGCCGGTCTTGACCGTGACCCAGTTCGGTGTGCCGGTGGAGTCGTCGACGTAGATCTGGCCGATGCTGCCGATCTTGCCGGAGTTGTGGCTGTAGACCTTGCCGGTCAAGCCCTGCACGGATGCGTTGTAGCTCAAGCAATCCTTGCCCGCCGCCTGCGCCGACAGCGCCACCGAGCCCACCAACACCGCCGCCCACATCGCCTTCATTCCGTCCTCTTTTCAACCTTATAAAGAACGCAAGTATAGCGTTCGCATGACGGGTCGCGATAGCACAGGCACTTTGCGGCACGGGCTCGCGCTGCGCGCAATCCAGCAGCCCTGGTGATGCGTTGCTGCCCAGCCTACATGGCGCTGTGGCGCACGATCTCGACATCTTCGTTTCGGATCAAGCACTTATCACCGCCCGCGGTCATGGCACATAGATTGCTGAACAACAAGAAGTTTTGTTCACCAGGCTCGAACCATGCACCTCCCCATCCAGCAAACGCAGTCCCACCCTACCCTCACCCGCATTGCCGCCGCCGTGGCGCTGCTGGTCCTGGCCCAGGGCGCCCATGCCCAGCAATCCGCGCGCGGCAGCGCGCCTGACGAAGAGGCCCGCACGCTCGACAGCGTCGTCGTGATCGGTTCCTCCCGCCAGGATGCCACGGTGCTGACCAGCTCCGCCCCGATCGACGTGATCACTCCGCAGCAGCTGAAGGAAACCGGCGCCGTCAGTTTGAACCAGGCGCTGTCGCAACTACACCCGTCGTTCAACTTCCCGCAGGGCCAGAACGCGGTCAAGGGACAAGGCGTGCGTGCGGCCTCGCTGCGCGGCGTCAGCCCGGCCTACACCCTGATTCTGGTGAACGGCAAGCGCCGCCACACCACCGCCCAGCTGACCGGCACCGACCCGTGGCCGGCGGCCACCGTGGTCGACCTGAACGCCATTCCTTTGGCTGCGGTGGCGCGCATCGAAGTGCTGCGCGACGGCGCTGCGGCGCAGTACGGCTCGGACGCCATCGCCGGCGTGATCAACATCGTGCTGCGCGAGAACGCGGGCGGCGGCGACGTCAGCGCGCACCGTGGCGGCTACAGCGACGGCGGTGGCCGCACCACTGCCATCCAGGCATCGACCGGGGTAGCGCTCGGGGGCGACGGCTTTTTGCATGCGTCGATCGACCGCCTGAAGAACGCCAACGTCGACCGCAGCGAAGCCGACTGGCGCCAGCTGTTCCCGAACGGCGACGCGCGCAACGAGACCTTCAACAAGAAGACCGGCCAATGGGGCCAGGCTTCGCGCGACAACTGGAGCGCCTTGATCAACGCCGCGCTGCCCATTGGCGCGAAGCGCGAGCTGTATGGCTGGGTGAACTACGCCGACAAATCGAGCGCGAACTTCGTCAACCCGGAGCGCGTCGTCAAGGCCACCACTGCCAACCCGAGCGTTACGGATGGCACCAGGCTGGGTGAAAACGACGTCCTGGCGATCTACCCGAACGGCTACCAGCCGTGGATGAACTACCGCGCCAAGGACATCGCAGCGGTGGCCGGGCTACGCGTCGATGGCGGCGCGCTTGGGCGCTTCGACCTGGCCGCGTCCTGGGGCCGCAACGAGACCGCGCGCACGACCCACAGCACCGTCAACCCGGCCTATGGCGCCGACAGCCCGACCAGCTTCTATCTGGGCTCGTGGAAGAGCGACAGCACCAATGTCAGCCTCGATTACGTGAACGAAGTGCGCACCCTGCTGGCCGAACCCGTCACGGTGTCATCGGGCCTGCTCGCGCGTCACGAGCGCTGGGCCACGGGTGACCTGGGCGATCCGAAAGGCTACAGCGGCGGTCCGCTGGCCGGCAAGACCGTCGGCTCGCTGTACCCCGGCACGCCGTTCGCCAACGACACCTCGCGCATTCCCGTCAGCGGCTCGTCCACCTCGGGCATCAAGTCTGAAGACGCGGCCGACGTCACGCGCAACGTCGCCGGCGCTTATCTCGGCGTGGACCTGCGCCTCTCGAAGCAATGGGAACTGGGCGCCACGGCGCGCTATGAACACTACTCCGACTTCGGCGCCACGCGCGACTTCAAGCTGACCAGCCGGTATGAGTTCAGCCCGGCGATTGCCGTGCGCGGAACCGTCAGCTCCGGCTTTCACGCACCCAGCCTGGCGGCGCTGGGCTTCCAGAGCACCGGAAGCACCAGCAACTGGTCCAATACCGGCACCGGCGTGCTGAGCCCGGGCCAGACGCGCCAGTTCAAGCCCAACGACCCGGCCGCTGCCGCCGTCGGCGCCAAGCCCTTGAGCCCGGAAAAGTCGCGCACCTTCTCGCTGGGCGCGGTGCTGCGTCCGGACAGCAGTTCGTCGCTGTCGATCGATGCCTATCGCCTGAAGGTCGACGACGTCATCATCGTCACCGAAACCTTGCAGGGCCCCACCGTGACGGCGGCGTTCAACCGCGCGGGCCTGGCGGGCTTCACGCAAACCTCGTACTACACGAACGGGTGGAATGCGCAGACGGACGGCATCGACATTGTCGGCCGCACGCAATTCGATGTCGCGGGCGGCAAACTCGACGTGCGCGTGTCGGGCAGCCTGCTCGATACCGAAGTGTCGAACGTGCACCGCTTGGTGGACATTGGCGGCTCATCCATCCTGGCCGTGGGCGGCGCCAAGGTACGCGACGCCGAAACCGGAACGCCGAAGAACAAACTTATTGTCGGCGCCCGCTACGCCGCCGGCCCCTGGGTGCTGGATGCCAGCTACACGCGCTTCGGCGAGTACCGCTACAACGTGGGCGACGTGGCCAACTCGGTGGCGCCGAACGGCAACCGCGACCAGGTGTTCGCGCCGGAGTCGTATGTCGACTTCAGCATGGCCTACACCTGGAGCGAGGCGTGGCGCTTCGATGTCAACGTGCAGAACGTGTTCAACAAATACCCGGACAAGTACATCACGAACAACCGCTCGAGCGGCATCAACCCCTACTCGTTCATTGCACCGAATGGGGCGTCGGGACGGTTTGTGTATGCCGGGGTGACGTACAGGTTCTAAAACAACGGAGTGGTTTCACAGCTTCGTTCAAGACGGGTGCGGAACGCGGCGGAACGGGAATCATTTATATCGTTAACCCTAAAGCCGTCGTCCTGGCGCAGGCCAGGACCCATGGCGCGTTCCCTCAATGGCATCAGTCC
>JBKHWY010000558.1:0-3183 GCA_046566285.1 Gammaproteobacteria bacterium
CGACCTCGATCCCGTCCAGCCGCGGCAGCCCGAGGTCCAGGACGATGAGGTCGGGGAGGAAGGCGTGCACGTCGTCGAGCGCGGCCACGCGTCCGCCCTGCGGCAGGGCGAACGAGATGCCCACATGCGCCACCTTCAGCACCGCCACGGGGGCGGCCACGTCGATCGGCAAGGCTGCTGGCACGGGTGGAAGTGAGCTCATGGCGACCGAGTATCACACCGCACGATTGGGCCGCCAACGAACGAATCCGCCATTGCATATTCGGCAAACGATGGAACTCGAACCGCATATCGAACTGCGAATTCATTCGTTTTTTTCGGCCAGCGTGCGCAGTAGTGTTTACCGACAGTAGCGCTCGAATATTGAACCTGCCGCTGCCGATCCTAAAAAAACACCCCTCACGACGAAAGAAAAAAACATGAGCAAACAACGTACCCGTCGCCATACCCTCGGCCTGCTGTTCGCCGCCGCCGTGGCCGCCGGCCTGCCGGCCGCCGCGAGCGCCCAGGTGGCCAAGGAAATCCGCATCGGCTATCAGAAATACGGCACCCTCACGCTGCTCAAGGGCCGCGGCACGCTGGAAAAACGCCTGGCCGCCAAGGGCGTGGCCGTCAAGTGGACCGAGTTCCCGGCCGGCCCCGTGCTGCTGGAAGGCCTGAACGTGGGCAGCATCGATTTCGGCACCGTGGGCGAAGCCCCGCCGATCTTCGCGCAAGCGGCCGGCGCCAACCTGGTCTACGTCGGCAACGAGCCGCCGTCGCCCGATTCGGAAGCCATCATCGTGCCCAAGGGCTCGAGCGCCAAATCGCTAACCGACCTGAAGGGCAAGAAGATCGCCCTGAACAAGGGCTCGAACGTGCACTACCTGCTGGTCAAGGCGCTGGAAAAAGCCGGCATCGCCTACAAGGACGTGCAGACCGTGTTCCTGCCGCCGGCCGATGCGCGCGCCTCGTTCGAGCGCGGCGCGGTGGACGCCTGGGTGATCTGGGACCCGTTCCTGGCCGCCGCCGAAAAGCAGCTGGGCGCGCGCGTGCTGGTCGATGGCAAGGGCCTGGTGTCGAACCACCAGTTCTACCTGGCTGCGCGGCCGTTCGCCAACGCCAACCCCGAGCTGGTGAACATCGTCATCGAGGAGCTGGCCAAGGTCGATGAGTGGGGCCGCACCAACCAGAAGGACGTCGCCGCCATCCTGGCGCAGCAGACCGGCCTGCCGGTGGACGTGGTCAGCCTGGCCGCCAGCCGCTACGCGTATGGCGTCAAGCCGGTGACCGCGCAGGTGATCGCCGAACAGCAGCGCATCGCCGACGTGTTCGCGAACCTGAAGCTCATCCCGAAGCCGATCCTGGTCAAGGATGCGCAGTTGGCCACCGCAGCAAAATAAAAGAGAAAATAAACGGAGAACCCACCATGTCCCTGAACGTATTCTGGTTCATCCCCACCCACGGCGACAGCCGCTACCTTGGCACCAGCCGTGGCGCGCGCAGCGTCGATCACGATTACCTCAGCCAGATTGCGGTGGCGGCCGACACGCTCGGCTACGACGGCGTACTGCTGCCCACCGGACGCTCGTGCGAAGACGCCTGGGTGGTGGCTTCCTCGCTGATCCCCGTGACCAAGAAACTCAAGTTCCTGGTGGCGATCCGCCCGGGACTGTCCTCGCCCGGGCTGGCGGTACGCATGGCGTCCACGTTCGACCGGCTGTCGGGCGGGCGCCTGCTGATCAACGTGGTCACCGGCGGCGACCAGGGCGAGCTGGAAGCGGACGGCGTCTACGCCGACCACGCCAAGCGCTATGAGATCTCGGATGAATTCATCCGCATCTGGCGCGCCACCCTGGCCGGGGAGGGCGGCGCCGACGGCTACCATTTCGAAGGCAAGCACCTGCAGGTCAAGGGCGCCAAAGCCCTGTACCCGCCGATCCAGAAGCCGTATCCGCCGCTGTACTTCGGCGGCTCGTCCGAGCCGGCCCACGAACTGGCGGCCGAGCAGATGGACGTGTACCTGACCTGGGGCGAGCCGCCCGCCGCCGTGGCCGAGAAGCTGGCCGACATCCGCGCGCGCGCCGCCAAGCGCGGGCGCACCGTCAAGTTCGGCATCCGCCTGCACGTGATCGTGCGCGAGACCAACGAGGAAGCCTGGGCCGCCGCCGACAAATTGATCAGCCACCTGGACGACGACATCATCGCCAAGGCCCAGCAGGCATTCGCCAAGATGGATTCGGTGGGCCAGCGCCGCATGGCCGCGCTGCACGGCGGCAGCCGCGACAAGCTGGAAGTCTCACCCAATCTGTGGGCCGGCGTCGGCCTGGTGCGCGGCGGCGCCGGCACCGCGCTGGTGGGCGACCCGGAGACGGTGGCCGCGCGCATGAAGGAATACGCCGACCTGGGCATCGAGACCTTCATCCTGTCCGGCTACCCGCACCTGGAAGAGTCGTATCGCTTCGCCGAGCTGGTGTTCCCGCTGCTGGGCAAAGGAAACGGGGTTGCAAACGGCGCCGGCGAACAGTCGATCACCGGGCCGTTCGGCGAGATGATGGCCTCGGACATCGTCCCGACCTCGTCGAAGAAGGCGGCCTAGACGTGGCGCGGCTGTCCGTGCTGGCGCCCTGGGCGCTGCCGATCCTGCTGCTGGCGGGGTGGGAGACAGCCGCGCAGACCGGGCTGCTGTCGAGCCGCATCCTGCCCGAACCCTGGGCCGTGGCCAAGGCATTCTGGACGCTGGCCGTCTCGGGTGAACTGTGGGAGCACCTCAAGACCAGCCTGTGGCGCGCCACCAGCGGCTTTGCCATCGGCGCCGGGGCGGGGCTGGCGCTCGGCCTGTTGAACGGCAGCGTCAAGCGCGCCGAGACCCTGCTCGACACCACCTTGCAGATGATCCGCAACATCCCGGCGCTGGCGCTCATCCCGCTGGTGATCCTGTGGTTCGGGATCGACGAGACGGCCAAGCTGTTCCTGCTGGCCGTGGGCGTGTTCTTCCCCGTGTACCTGAACACCTTCCACGGCATCCGCTCGGCCGACCAGGGCCTGATTGAAATGGCGAAGAGCTACGGCTTGTCCGGCTGGCCGCTGTACCGCCACGTGATTTTGCCGGCCGCGCTGCCCTCGATCCTGGTGGGCATGCGGTTTTCGCTGGGCCTGGTGTGGGTGCTGCTGATCGTGGCCGAGACCATCTCGGCGCAGTCG
>JBKHWY010000559.1:0-3170 GCA_046566285.1 Gammaproteobacteria bacterium
TCGATGATGGCCACCCGCCGGCCGCCTTCGTGCGGGGCGATCAGCACCGACTGCAGGCTGGGGCCGGACGCGACCGCAACCTCCCCCACGGGCGCGCTCATCACGGCCGGCGGGCGGGTCGGGTCGGGCAAGTCCTGGGCGTGCAGCGCGGTGGACAGGCCAAGGAGGAGCAGGCCGAGGAACGGGCGCGATGCGGAAAGGCGTGCGGTCATAGCTTCATCCATTTCTGGTCGAGACTTAAGGTGTAGAGCGTCAGCGTCAGGCAGGCGTTCGGGTACTGCTCCACCTGCAGGTTGGCCTGGCCCCAGAACAGGCGGTTGGGCATGCCGGCCAGGGTGTCCATGTAGCTGACCATGTCCAGGTAACTGCCGCGCACCGTGAGCTCGACACCGTGTTTGTACAACACCGGAAGGTCCGGCTGCAACACGACAGGCGTACCCGGCGCGGGCGCGGGTGCGGTTGGCAGCACGGAAGGTGAAACCCCGGCCAGTGCCGTCAGCGAGGGAGCAGGCGCGGTCGCAGGCACGGCCGCCACGGGTGCCGGGATCGTGCCGGCGCCGCTCTGGATCGCGGTGACGGGCAGCGTCTTCATGCCGACCAGCTGCAGGCGGCCATTGGCCTTCAACATCGCTTCCAGCAGGGGCGCCACGCGCTCGGGCGGCACCAGGCTGTTCTGGGTGGTGCGCAGGTCGTTGGTCAGCGTGGCCACTTCGGCCTTGAGGCCTGCCAGGTGGTCGCGGCTGGCCTTGTCCGGGTCGTTGGCGTAGGCCTGCACGGCGGCGCTGATTTCAGCCTCGATGCCGGCGATATTGTTCTGCTGCTGGGCGATCTGGGCCAGCGCCGCCGCGCGCCGCGTGTTCAGGGGCCCCAGCACAAAGGAATACAGGAGAAACACGATGGCCGCGATGGTGGCGCAGAACATCATCACGCGTTCGCGCACGCTGATGGCGTTGACGCGCTCGCGCAGGGCGAGCAGTTGCTGTTTCATTTGCCGGCCTCCGCGATCGGGTCCTTCACGCCTTCGGCCTGCAGCGAGAACTCGATGAAGGTCGCCTCCTGCCCGCCCTTGTCATCCTTGACCTGGGGCCGGCCCATCGACAGGCTGCCGAAGGTCTTGCCCTGCATGGCCGGCTCGGTGGTCAGGCGGCCGATGTAGGCCGGGACCGCGTCTGCTTGCAAGGCGCGCCCCTGCAGCCCGATCTGGGTGCCGGCGCCACTGATCGACACGCCGGTCAGCCACACGGCGCCGCTGCTCTGGCGCGCCAGCGCCTTGAAATACTCGGCATAGCCGGACACGGTGCCCATCGCCCCGCCCTTCAAGGTCACGTCGATGTCGTGCAGGGCTTTCAACTGCAGCTGCACGGCGGCCAGCTCGGCGGCCAGTTCGGCGCTTTTCTGGCGCGGTGCGAACTCCAGCAGGGCCTGGGCCTGGCGCTTCTTGGCCGCGGTCAGCTGCTCGGCGCCGGCCTGCGCCGACGCCTCCAAGGCCATCACGCTCTGGCGCGCGTACAGGCTCAACGCCACGCAGCCGGCCAGCAACACCGCCACGGCGGTCAGCATGGTGTTGGCGGTGAAGACCGGCTCCTGCTTCTGCAGGGCCGGATTGAACAGATTGATTTGCTGGCTCATGCGGCCGCCTGTTCGGCGCGCAGTGCGGCGCCCAGGGTCAGGAAGAACTTCTGCTGCACGGCGGCGCTGGCCAGGTCGGGCACGGCCGACAGGTCCAGGACGCTGGCCAGGTCCAGGGTTTCCACCTTGGTGTACAGGTTGCTCGACAGGTATTCGTCCAGGCCGGATGCGCCGGTGGGCGCGAGCACCAGCTTGGCCACGTTGATGAAGCTGTACTGGCGCTCAAAATGGTCGAGCGAGCGCTGCAGTTCCAGCGTGATGCGGTCGAAGAAGCCGTGCTTGCGGTCGTAGTCGTCGCCCAGCAGGTTGTCCACGGTGACGTCGATGCGGCGCGACAGGTACAGTTCGCCGTTGTACGTCACCGTCAGCAGTCCGCCCTCCTCGCTGAACGAGAGCATGGCCAGGCCTCGGTTCTCGATTTCCAGCAGGGCCGAGACGTTACGCTGGGCCATTTCGGGAATGTCGATCACGGTCAGCGACAGCTTGGCGTCGGCGAACAGGTTCTGGCGCGTCTCGATCACGCTGTTGCGCGCGACCACGGCAAAGATGGAATTGGCGCGCCCGACCGGGGCCTTGTCCATCGGGATGTTCAGCACGTCCAGGGTGGCCTGGTCGACCGGGAAGTCCAGCATGTCCTTTAGGCGCCACTTGATGGCGGTCTTGAGTTCCTCCGCCGGCACGGCCGGCGCCTCCACCGACAGCAATTGGTATTCGCCGCCGGCCAGCAAGGCCGCGCAGGCGTACTGCCCGGCGTGCACTTCCTTGTTCAGCTTTTCGATGGCATCGCCCGAGCGCGCGTCAGGGACCGGCACGAAGCTGGCCAGCTTGACTTCGGGCTTGCCCTTGGGATCGCCATCGGGACGGCGCACGCTGGCCGCGGACAGGCCGTCGCTGTGAAAACCCAGCGCCAGTAATCGTCCCGTCTTCTTTGGTTTGGAGAAAAATCTCATGCGCCCAATGTTATGAAAAGCATCACACGAAGTTTCCGTGGTAGAGGCTTGATTATATTCAAGTTTTAGTGCGTTAAACCGCGATTTTTACGTAAAGCAACGGAATCCGTATGTTTTCCATCGCACACGCGAGCAAAACCTTATCGCCCTGTCAAACATATTAAAAACATGAGTACCCTCAGGGCCACCAGCGTGATAAGTTGACGTACGGCACCATCATAAATTGAATTCCGGCGCCGTCAAGCCGAGAACAAGCGGCTTTCCTGGTCCGTTCTTCATTCCTGGGCGATGATGAGCATGCGACGCATCCGGTTCTGCCTGTTGAGCTTGCTATTGGGCGTGCCCCTGGCCGTGGTCGCGCCGGCCGCGCGTGCCGACGCCTACCTGTTCGACGGCAGCGCCAATCCCGGCTGCACCCTGTCGGGCAAGGTGTATTCCTGTGGGACGCTGTCGCTGGGCGCTACCGACTCCCTCGCGATTGCCAGCGGCTATACCGTCAACGTCAATTCCGCCCTGACGCTGGGTTACAACAACGCCATCGTCATGAGCGGCACGGCGCGTCTGTCGGTGGGCGGCAACCTGGACGTCTCC
>JBKHWY010000560.1:0-3169 GCA_046566285.1 Gammaproteobacteria bacterium
TGGGCGCCCAGCGTACCAGGCACACCACCCGGCGTCCCTCGACACGGCATTCGAGCGGCTGCATCAGCCAATACTCCCCCGCTGCCAGCGGCGGCATGGAAGCGGGCTGCTGGAAGCGCGGCTGCACCTGTATCTGCACCGAGGCTTCGCCGGTGTCGAGCTGCTCCTGCTTGATGCCCGCCGGTAGCGGCACCTCGAGGCCATCGCTGATCACCCCCGACTCGACCTGCACACCACCGGCCAGCGCTCCGATGATCTTGCCCTCGGCGATGACGTCGCCCTGGGCATTGACGGTGAACACCGGCACCACGTGGCCCGAACTGTCATGCAGGCCGAAGCGCATCTGGCCGCCGCCGGTATTGTCGACCACCAGCGCAGCCTTGTCGCTCAAGGTGCGCGGCGCCGAGCGCAATACCAGGCCCTCGCCCAGGCCGCTGACTTCACCGGCGTGCACGCCCACATAACGGCGCCCCACTCCGTGATCGTCGGGGCTCACCTTGACGAAATGGCGGCCGTTCCAGCTGACGTAGCCGAGCAAAATGCGCCAGCGCGCCGGCCGCCTTCCCACCGGCGCATCGGCCTGCGGCACCACCTGGGCATCGAGTTCCGCGGCCGCGCCCAGGGCCCCGAATTCGATGTCGAAGCCCTCGGTGATCCGGGTGGCCGGATTGTCCATGCAGGCGGCGCTGCGCCGCGCGGCGCCGCTGGGCTGCACGTCGGCACCGACCAGGAACACCGGGTAGAAGTGCCGTTCCGGGTCATTGCTGCTGTCGGTGACGATGGTTTCGTCGAACAGATCTTCGCTGATGCGCACGCTTTCGGTGACGACGATCTCGCGTCCGGCCCCATCGATGGCCAGGCCCGGCTCGAGGGTGACTTCGATATAGTCGCCGAGCGTATCGCTGCGCGCCTCGTCCTTTAGACCGAGACCCTCGGCGATGCCCCAGCTGTGCAGGTAGCGGTCGTGGCGGGCGCGTGCGGCGCGCCCATGCGCGACGATGGCGTTGACATCGGCGGCGCTGAGGATCTGGTTTTCCGAAAACACCGGCCGGGTGATGGGAGTAGTCACGGCGTGATCCTTTTCTCGAGCGCGTCCAGCCGCTTGACCAGCGCGTCATTGGCCTTGCGCTGGTCGGCAAGCTGTTTTTTCAGCTCTACGATTGCTTTGCTCTGTTCGCCCGACATGCGCTTGTCGATCTCGCCGCTCAGTTCCTGCAGGCGCGCCTCCACTTGCGGCGACACGCCCTCGGCGCGTTCGGCCTCGCCGGCCGGCAGCGCCGATTCCACACTGGCGCCAAATGCGCCCGTCAGGACGTGCTGGCGGCCAAGCTGGAAGGCATCCTGCTCGCCGAAGCGCGCCAGCATGCCCGTGATGACGGGATCGCGCGCCGCCGCGCCCGCCAGGCTGCCGCCGATGTTGAGCGAACCGCGCACTACCTCGGGATTGAAGCCGACCAGCCTTACCAGCGCGGGAAATGCGTCGAGCAAGGCCGCCTGCTCGCCAAGCTGGGCGCCGGACTTGAACATCGTGGCCTGGTGCTTGAGCGCGGCGTGGCGCTCACCGAGCTGGGGCGCGTCCAGGCTGGGCAGCGGCGTCTTGACGCGCAGGCGCCCGGCCGCCTCGCAGCACAGGCGTTCCAGCGCCGCGCCGAAGGAATGCAGCAAGGGAACCCAGTAGCGCAGGTTCTGGGCGGTCAACAGGAAGGTGCGCTCGAGGTTGCAGATCTCGCGCACATTGCAGTCATCGAGTTCCAGGCAGGCCAGCTTGACGGAGGAATCGTCGCAGCTGGGGCATGGCGGCAGCAGCGCGCTGCAGATGCAGTCGAGCACATAGCGCATCAGCGCGCGCACCAGTTGCTGCACGGCCCGTACGCTCGCTTCGGTGCTTTCCTCGCCGCCAGGCAGCACGATGGCCTCGACCTCCTCGGCCAGTCCGCATTGGCCGGTGGGCGGGCAGGCGTCGAGCTTGCGCCGCAGCCAGGCCTTGAAGTCGCCCAGCGACTCGTGCGCCTTGACGTTGAGCGCGGGGGTGCTGACGCCGTTGTAGGCGTAGATCGTGGCCGCCGGCGTGGCGCGCTCGGCCTGGGGCAGCGCGGCGTTGGCGTATCTGCGCGTCTCGGCCACGAGGGTGCTGGCCCAAGTACGCTCGAACGGCGAAGCGAGCAGGCGGTCGGCTTGCTGTTCCAGGTCCGCCGTGGCCGTTTCCAGGGCGCCGGCGCTGCTCTTCACGGCCTGCTCGAGCCCGGGATACTGCGCCACGGCCTTGGCGCGCGCGCCCTCGTCGAGCAGGTGGAAACGCGCGCTGGCCGCCCCGACCGCGTGCACCTGGTCCAGCAGCGTGCGCAGGTGCTGTTGGTCGAGCTGCTTGCCGCGCAGCTGCCCCAGCACGGCTTCGGCGTCCGCGACCAGGGCGGCATCGGCGCCATCGAAGGCGGGCTTGGCGTTGAGCCGGTAAGCCTCGGCGCCGATCCGGTTGCGCTGCACATAGGCCTGGGCGCGCTCGATATCGCGGCTCTTGCGGTCGGTTTCGTGCAGGTCGCCGATGCAGCATTCGAGCCGGTCCGCGATCGAAGGCGGGCGCGGCGCCTCGCCGGCGCAGCGCAATTGAAAGCTGAAGCCTTCGCGCACCCGGCTGGGGCGGCAGGTGACGGCGCAGGAATCGTCCTGCGAGTACGGCGCCACCAGGTCGCCCGGCTCCTCGCAATAGTCGATGTACAGGCAGTAGCGCCGCCCGCGCTCCGGCGGCGGCTCGCCGGTGTTTGCCGGGTCGGGTTTCTGCGGGGCCGGGGTGCCGGGCGCGCCGGCGCCGTACACGCCGGGCACGGCCGTGGAGCTGCGCTCGCTCCCCGCGCGCGCCTCGGCGCTGCGGTCCTTGAGCGGCGTGGCACATGGGTCGCCGCAATCCTGGCCGTGCATCGAGACCTTGAGCGCGCGCACCATCGCATTGATGTCGAGTTCCACCGCGCAGGGCACCAGGATCTCGTTGCCGCAGCAATCGACCGCATAGCCCGGCTGAACGATCACGCGCCCGCCCCCGCAAGGATGGCAGGTGACGGCCAGGCCGCAGCCGACCCCGCTGCCGACCAGGAAGCGGTTGTGCATGCGCTGCTTGGTGAGGACATAATCGGTCAGTGCCTGCAGATCCTCATCGGTCAGCAGCTGGCCCGCG
>JBKHWY010000561.1:0-3153 GCA_046566285.1 Gammaproteobacteria bacterium
AAAACTCTGCGACAAGAACAAAACATTGTTCTTGTAAAGCGGCGCATCGCTGGTCATTTCTTGTCGGCTTTCATCTTCATGTCTGGGTTACTGTCTTCCCTCGTTACCATACACAAGAACGGCGATCCGCGCTGCAACAATGAGAGAGGTTTTCCCCCAGGACATCAGGGGCTGGCCCGCATTCTAGTTGCGTGGGCCTGCGCGTTGGCTCTCACTCTTGTCGCGTGCGGCGCGAAATTCCGAGTCGCGCGACCAGTTCGGCCATACCGTCGAGTTCGCCAAATCGCTGCCCAGCGCGTACAGCAAGTCCAGGTCGCGCGCCATGCCGGTCAGCTGCCAGTCCGGGCGCCAGTTGTCCGAGGGCTGATGGTAATTATTGGCCGTGTAGGCATCGCGCACCGTGCGCCCCGCGCTCACGCCCCCGTCGAGCAGGTCGTCGCCCGAGCCGAACGAGATCGCCGGCACGCCGCGCTTGGCGAACGAAAAATGGTCGGAGCGGAAGAAGTAGCCCGCCTCCGGCTTCGGGTCCGGCGCGTAGGTGATGTTGCGCTGTTTGGCTTTCTGGATCAGCTGGTCGAGCAGGTCCACTTTCGTGGTGCCGGAAATGGTGAAGTCGCGCGCCGGACCATACGGGCTGAAGCCGTCCATATTGATGACGCCCACCGTTTTCGCCAGCGGATACACCGGGTTCGCCGCGTAATACTCCGACCCCAGCAAGCCTTTTTCTTCCGCCGTCACGGCCAGGAACAGCACGCTGCGCTTGGGCGCCGGCCCCTTGGCGAATGCCCGCCCCAGTTCCAGCAGCGCCGCCACGCCGGTGGCGTTGTCGATCGCCCCGTTATAGATCTTGTCGCCATTCGCGTCCGGCTGGCCCACGCCCAGGTGATCCCAGTGCGCGCTGTAGACGACGTATTCATCCGGACGGCGGCTGCCCTCGCGCCGCGCCAGCACGTTCTTCGACTTGATCACCTTGGCATCGACCGCGTAGCTGGCCGACAGGTTCACGCCCTTGAGCTCGACCGGCTCGAACGCGCGCGTTTGCGCCTGCTGTTTCAGCGCCTCGAAGTCCAGCCCCGCGCGCCGGAACAGGTCCACGGCCGCATCGCGCTGGATCCACGCTTCCACCGGCGCGTGCGCCTGGCGCGGCGCCTTGCGCACCACGTCGTACATCACGTTGGTGTTGGAGTTCTTCACGGTCGCCCAGCCATACGAAGCCGGCATGGTCTCGTGCACGATCAAGGTGCCCAGCGCCCCGCGCCGCGCCATCTCTTCGTATTTGTAGGTCCAGCGGCCGTAGTAGGTCATGGCCTTGCCGCCGAAGTCGCCCTGGCCCTTGTCCACGGCCTCCACGTCCGGATCGTTGATCAGCACCACGGCCAGCTTGCCCTTCAGGTCGCGCCCCTTGAAGTCGTCCCACTTGCGCTCGGGGGCGGTGACGCCATAGCCCACGAAGACCAGCGGCGCGTGCTGGATGTTCACGCTGCGCTGGCCGTTCATGGCCGCGCGCACGGCGATCTGCTCGCCCTGGGTCCAGTCCTGGCTGCCTTTCGGGTCGCTCACCGTCAGCTTGACGGGGCCACGGATCTCGAAGCGGCCCAGCGGCACTTCCTGGGTCCAGCCGCGCTGGCCGTGCACCTTGGTCCCGCCGGGCTTCAGGCCCGCGGCCTTGAACTGCTCGACCAGGTAATTCACCGTCCTGGTTTCGCCGGGCGAATTGGGCGCGCGGCCCTCGAACTCATCGGAGGCCAGCACCTTGATGTGCTGGGACAGGCGCTGCGGCTCGAACGCCGCCGGATTCTCGGCGGCGTGCGCGCTGGCGGCCAGCAGGACAGGAAGGCTGAAGACGACGGCGATGTTCAAGGCGGCTCTCCCGGGCATGTGTTGTAGCGACGATAACATAAGCCGGAAGGCCGCACCGCACTTACCACATCAGGTCATCCGGGATCTTGTAGGCCGCATACGGATCGTCCTCCTCCACCTGGGCGGCGGGCTTTTTCACCTGCACCACGATGGACGGATCGCGCTCGGCGATCTTCTCGGCGATCACGCGCGGCACCAGCTCGGTGCTGTCGTTCAGGCGCACGATCACCAGGCGGCCGGCCACCAGGTGCTGCTGCACCGCCGCCGACACATGCACCTGCTCGATCTTGCTGCCGTGCGTGAAGTGGTAGGTGACCGAACCGTCGCCCTTGGGCTGGCGGTTCTGCCTGATCAACTGGACGATCTGCGCCGCGATCGCCTTCTGCGCGGCCGCCGCATCGCGCTCGGCATTGAGCTTGCGGGCGCGCTCGGCCTGCTCGCGCTGCATTTCCTGCGCGGCGAGCTTGGATTCATCCACCGATTCCGTGCCGGTGCGGCGCTCGATCTTCTTCTGCTTGCTCTTGTCCTGATTGACCTTCTTGACCTTGTTCTTGTCCACCAGGCCAGCCTTGAGCAGCTGCTCTTGCAGGGAAACCATATGTGTTACTCCGTATCGAATTCAGGCCGGCGGCGACGCGCATCAGCCAAAGGTGAGAGCATAGCAAAGTGCGCCGCCCTTCCCTCCCCGGCCGCGTCGCATGCCCTGACAGGATACGCTCACCATGATTCCATTTTCCGTACTTGACCTTGCCCCCATTGCCGAAGGCAGCGACGCGCGCGCCTCGTTCGCCAACACGCTCGACCTGGCCCGCCACGCGGAAGAGTGGGGCTTCCAGCGCTACTGGCTGGCCGAACACCACGGCATGCCCGGCATTGCCAGCGCCGCCACCGCCGTCCTGCTGGCCCATGTGGCCGGCGGCACCCGCACCATCCGCGTGGGCGCCGGCGGCATCATGCTGCCCAACCACTCGCCGCTGGTGATTGCCGAACAGTTCGGCACGCTGGAGTCGCTGTTCCCGGGCCGCATCGACCTGGGCCTCGGCCGCGCACCCGGTTCCGACCACACCACCGCGCGCGCCCTGCGCCGGAACCTCTCGTCGGACCCGGACGAGTTCCCGCAGGACGTGGTGGAACTGATGGATTACCTGGCCGGCTCCCCGCGCCGGCCCGTCACGGCCGTGCCGGGCGCGGGGTTGTCCATCCCGATCTGGATCCTGGGCTCGAGCCTGTTCGGCGCGCAGCTCGCGGCCGCGCTCGGGTTGCCCTACGCGTTCGCGTCGCACTTCGCGCCGC
>JBKHWY010000562.1:0-3146 GCA_046566285.1 Gammaproteobacteria bacterium
CGCAAGCTGCTGCAAGGCGGTTTTTTTAACCTGTACTGAATCTGTCTGGAGCGGCCACCGCATGACGACTTTCCCCATCCACGCGCCGCACCGCTTCCAGGTCGAGGACAACGTCCTGCAGGTGGGCGGCATCGCGCTGACCCGGCTGGCGCAGCGCGTCGGCCGCACGCCGTTCTACGCGTATGACCGCGCCCAGCTCAGCGAGCGCGTGGCGCTGCTGCGCGCCGCGCTCCCGCCTGCGGTGGCGCTGCATTACTCCGTCAAGGCCAACCCGATGCCCGCACTGGTGCAGCACATGGCCGGGCTGGTCGATGGGCTGGACGTGGCATCTGGCGGAGAACTCAAGGTGGCGCTCGATACCGGCATCGCGCCCGAGCGCATCAGCTTTGCCGGGCCGGGCAAGTCCGATGCCGAGCTGGCCCAGGCGCTGGCGGCCGGGATCAGCGTGCACATCGAGTCCGAGCGCGAGCTGCGCACGCTCGCCCGCCTGGCGGGGGAATCGGGCATCGCGGCGCGCGTGGCCCTGCGCGTGAACCCGGATTTCGAGCTGCGCTCCTCCGGCATGAAGATGGGCGGCGGCGCCAAGCAGTTCGGCATCGACGCCGAAGAAGCGCCGGCCATGCTGGCGCTGGCTGCGTCCCTTGGCTTGCAGGTGCATGGGCTGCACATTTTCAGCGGCTCGCAAAGCCTGAAGAGCGACGCCATCATCGATGCGCAGCGCCAGGCGGTGGAGCTGGCCCTGCGCCTGGCCCCGCACGCGCCGGCGCTGACGCACCTGAACATCGGCGGCGGTTTCGGCATCCCCTACTTTCCCGGCGAGCAGGCGCTCGACATCGCGCCGATTGGCGCGCACCTGCACACCTTGGTGGCGCAGGTGGCGGAACGCTTGCCCGGCGCGCGCCTGGCCATCGAGCTGGGACGCTTCCTGGTGGGCGAAGCGGGTGTGTACGTGGCGCGCGTGATCGACCGCAAGGTGTCGCGCGGCCAGGTGTTCCTGGTCACCGATGGCGGCCTGCACCACCACCTGGCGGCCTCCGGCAACTTCGGCCAGGTGATCCGCAAGAACTATCCGGTCGCCGTGGGCAACCGCATGCAGGGCGCGGCCGATGTACCCGCCTCCCCCGCGTCCGTGGTGGGACCCTTGTGCACGCCGCTCGACGTGCTGGCCGACCGCATGCCGCTCGGGCATGCGCAGGTGGGCGACCTGGTGGTGGTGTTCCAGTCGGGCGCCTACGGGCTGTCGGCCAGCCCGTCGGGCTTTCTCAGCCACCCGGAAGCGCTGGAAGTGCTGGTGTAGCCGCGGGACTTAAGCCGCCTGGCTCTTCTTCCAGTACTGGTGGAAGGTGGCCGCCGTCTTGATCAGGTAACCGTAGTTCCCGATGCCGAAGTGGGTCAGCACGATGGCGCCCATCAGCATCGGTTTGCTGAGCAGGTGCGCCGGGAAGGCGCGGTCGGTCAGCATGTTCACGCCCATCTTGGCGGTGGCCTGGCGAATCTGCTTGTACATCTTCTTGTCGTAGTATTCGTCCTCGGCCCACTGGTACTTCAGGCCGGCCGGCGCCGGCACCGGGCAGGGCACATGGCCCGGGTAGGCCTGCCACGCAATCGTGTTCATCCCGTTCGGAAAGCGCGCCAGCCAGTCGATATAGAACTGGTGGTACAGGAAGGGTTCGGCCGGCAGGCGCAGGATCGTCTCGAGAAAATCGGCATCAAAAAAGGGCAGCTGGAATTCGATGCGCTCGACGTCGATGTCCTCGAAGTGTTTGGACAGGTGGCGGCGCTGGTCGTTCAGCATCAGGAACAGGTGGAAGCGGCGCAGCGCATCGGGCGAGTTCAGCTCGTCCAGCTCTTCGCGAATGCCCTGCTGCGGCAGGTTGCCGATCTCGCGGCGCCGGGCCGGGTTGATGATGCGCACCGCCACGCCGTCGTTGAACAGCGTGATCGCGGTCTGCTCGTCGCCCTTCTGCAGCGCGGCCACGATGGGGCGCGTCATGTACACATGGCCCAGGCCCACGCTGCCGCCATCGCCCGACCATACGAGCGGCGAGCGCGTGCCCGACCTGGCGAAGGTGGTCTTGAGCCATTCGGCCACGGCGCTCTTGCGATAGCCCTGGGCGACATTGTCCGCATTGGTCTGGATCTGGGTGTAGCTGATGCCCAGCTTTTTTGCCACCAGTTCGGCGAACACCTGGTCCTGGCTGCCGTCCGGGGCGTAGTTCACGGTGTAGACGTCGCTGCCGGCCGCGTGCAGGCCGCCGACGATCACGCGCGAGTCGAGCCCGCCGCTGAGAAAAGCCGCGGCCACCTTGTTGTTGCGGTGGCGGCGGCGGATGGCGCCGATGAACTGACCGTAGCAGTGTTCGATGGCAGCCGCGTCCACGGCATCGCGCGCCAGCGCGCCGTCCCAGCGCCAGTACAGCTCGCGCCGTGCCTGGCCGGCGCCGATGGCCACCACCTGGCCGGCCTTGAGGGTCTTGATGCCGGCGTAGGCGGTGCGGTCCGACAGGGGAAAGGTGAAGGTGGAGATCTCCGCCACGCCGCGCACGTCGAATTCCTTGGGCACCTGCCTGAGTGCTTCGAGCACCCGCAGGGCGGTCGAGAACACGGCGAAATGGGGGCCCACCCACAGGTACAGCGGACGCACGCCGGTCTTGTCCACGAACACCGAGGCGGTGCCGGTGACGGCGTTGAAGTGCACGCCGCAGAAGGTCCCGCGGGTGCCGCGCAGGGCGTTCCAGTCGCCCTTTTTCAGGAGCGGATGCATGACCGCCAGGTCCATGGCGCGGTTCCAGGTCGTGATGCCTTCGCCTTCGGCCACCAGCGGTTCGCCCGCCACCACGGTCAGGCTGCCGTCGTCTTCGATGAGGGTGCCGCGCGCGCCAAAGGCGCCGATGTCCACGTTGGCCAGGTAGAAGCCTGGCCCGGTAAATTCTTCCGGGCGATCCAGCGGCGAGCGGGTGACGTGTTCACGAAGCGCGAGCAGCAGGTCTTCCGGCAGTGCGACGTTGGGCTGCAGGCTGATGGCGCCGGTAAAAGTGGTCATGATTGTGAGAGCAGTGTCGAAGTGTCGATTGAATGAGAAGTTCAGGCCGCGGCCGGCTTGGCCAGTCCGGCGGTGCGCATGAAGTCCAGCAGCAGGCGCCGGT
>JBKHWY010000563.1:0-3145 GCA_046566285.1 Gammaproteobacteria bacterium
TGCACGAAGGCCATGCCGGAATCGAATTCGAAGTGGCCGGACTCGATCAGCCCCACCACCCGAAAGGTGCGCATGCGCGGCAGCATGCCGGCCGGCGTCACCTGCGCCTGGGCCAGCGCCATCGTCACCTGGTCGCCTACCTGCATGCCCAGGCTGCGCGCCAGCGCGTAGCCGAGAATGATGTTGAACTGGCCGGGCTTCAGGTCCGCCAGGCTACCCTGGCGCACGGTCCTGGCCACGTCCGACACCTTCGGTTCCTCCTCGGGCAGCACGCCGCGGATGGCCGCCGGGCGCATCCCGCCCGCGTTGAGCAGCATGCCCTGGGTCTGCACGAAGGGCGCTGCGCCCTTGACGGCCGGGTTGGCGAGCGCTTTCTGGGCCGTGGCGTGCCAGTCCGCCAGCCCACCGTCGGGATCGACCACCTCGATATGCGCCAGCACCGACAGCATGCGATCGGTCACGTCTTTACGGAAGCCGTTCATCACCGACAGCACCACGATCAGCGCGGCCACGCCCAGCGCAATGCCGGAGACGGAAATAAGCGAGATGAAGGAGATAAAACTATTGCGTCCGCTTCACTTGCCGGCGCGCGTATAGCGCAGTCCGACCAGCCACTCGTACGGCAAGCGGTGAATGAGGCTCATGAAGTTGACTGAATTTGCGTAAGCACGAAGTTTGCCACACAACGCCGGTTCTTGACAGGATGTCCACAATCGAATCGCTGTGAGGAAAATGTTAAAAAAACTAAGAAATTTCCGAACCTGTTCAACAACCAGCGATCAAACAGCACAACGGTCCTTGAACCGACAAGCATACATCGCAGGCGTAACCCGACAGGAGGCAGGAAATGGCGTTCAGCTTATTCGACTCGAAAGGCGTGCACGTGGACAACCAGAAGTTCACGTGGCGCGACATGGTGCAAAAACCCATCAGCAAACTCGATGACGACGCGTTCACGCGCGTGCGCATCATCCTCATGAATGGTATCGAAACCGAGGCACTGCGCTTCGGTCACATGGCCGCGCGCTTCAACCGCGAGTTGCGCTTGCCGCTCGCCAAAGTGCGGCGCAGCGAGCACCACCAGGCCACGATGGTGAACTGGTTGCTGGGCGCCGACCATTCCCCGCTCGAGACAACCATCGCCTACGAGCAGAACGCCATCGAGGTCACCGCCGCCATCGCCCAGCGCGAGCCGGACCCCTACCTGGCGCAGAACTACCGCTTCGGCCTGCTGGAAGACTTCGACCACCTGTACCGCTACTCGGCGCTGCTGGACCGGCTGGAAGGCAAGGACGCCAACAACATCGTCCAGAGCTACACCGACATCATTCCCGCGCGCCCGACCCTGTTCCACCACCGCGCGCCGGAAGACGACCTGCGCGAGTCGTACAACAAATCCACTGCCGACTTCTTGAGCAAGCTGCACGCGCTGACCATCGTGGCCGGCGAGTTCCAGACCCACGACTACTACCTGAACGTGGGTCCGCTGTTTGCCGACCCGGTGGCGCGCCAGCTCTACGCGGAGATCGCTTCCGTCGAGGAACAGCACGTGACGCAGTACTCGTCCATGATCGATCCGACCGAAAGCTGGATCGAGCAGTGGGTGCTGCACGAGGCCAACGAGTGCTACAACTACTACAGCTGCGTCCAGTCGGAAACCAACCATACCGTCAAGGCGATCTGGGAACGCTTCCTGGACTACGAACTGGGCCACTTCCACATGGCCTGCGAAGCGCTCAAGCAGTTCGAAGGGCGCGATCCGGCCGAGATCGTCACCTCGCCGTTCGCCAACCCGATCGAGTTCAAGAGCCACCGCGAATTCGTGCGCAATGTGCTGGTCAACGAGGTGGGCTTGTCGTCCAACGGCACCCAGTTCGTCCCGCGCGACCAGGAGGGTGCGGCCTCGACCGCGTACCGCGCGCACATCAATTCGGACGGGTCGCCCAGCGAGACCGTCTCGGCCGGCTATGTCTGGACGCCGGGCGGCGAGATCAACCGCCAGTTCACCCCGGCCGGCACCCAGCTTGCGCACTGAGCGCATACGCACATACGATTTCAGGAGGACACATGGGAACTTCAGCAACTCAAGAACACGTCGGCATGAACCGCACCGGCATCCAGATGTCGCCGCTCGAGACCAAGGCGATGCTGGACGTCGATCCCGCCCTGCTGCCCAAGCAGCAAGGCGACAGCACGGTGCTGGCCGACATCCGCAGTCAATACATCGCCGAGGCCGACTCGCTGGGCTCGGTCCCGCTGCCGGGCACCTTCACGGGCGCTGCCAGCATGGCGATGACGATGCTCAAGGGCGAAAGCCCGACGGTCCTGCTCGACAAACTGGGCGAGCGCCTGGCCTTCGAGCGCACCGGCACGCGCCTGTACGAAGCGCTGATCAACAAGTGCCAGGTACTGCTCAACAACGGCGGGATCGGGATCAGCATGACGGTGGACGACCTGCTACGCATCCGTAACGACGAAGCGCGCCACTTCTTCCTGATCAAGGAAGCCATCGAATCGATGGGCGCCGATCCGACCGCCCAGACGCCCAGCGCGGATGCGGTGGGGGTGGAGTCGCTGGGCCTGGTGCAGCTGCTGGGTGACGGGCGCACCAGCATCGCCCAGTGCCTGCATGCCATCATCACCGCCGAGCTGAGCGACAAGGCGGGCTGGGAGACGCTGGTGGCGCTGGCCGATGAGCAGGGCTTGACGGAACTGGTGGAGCGCTTCACCGATGCGCTGCACCAGGAGCAGGAACACCTGGCCATGGTGCAGACCTGGTATTCGGAAGCGCTGGGGCTGAGCTATGGCGATGTGGAGCTGGACAGCGGTACGGCAGCCGGCACGGGAACCACGCTGGGCAGCTGAGGGCTTGGGGGGGCTCGACCCGCCGCATCGGACCGATGACGGACAGGCAATGTTGCTGGGTTAAAATCCGGCGACACCTGTCCGTCATCCGTATCGATCAGCAATGAAGTTACTCGCTCTTGGCGCCATCCGTCTGTACCAGAAATTCCTATCCCCACACAAGGGCTTTTGCTGCGCCTATGCGGCAGTGAGCGGACGGGCCAGTTGCTCGGTGCTGGGCTACCGGGTGATTCGCCGTCACGGCATCTGGAACGGCCTGGCCCTGCTCGACCGCCGGCTG
>JBKHWY010000564.1:0-3128 GCA_046566285.1 Gammaproteobacteria bacterium
GAACCCGAGCGCGACGTCGACGACCGTCCCGTTCTCGAGGCTCCAGCGGATCTCGGGGTGGTCGAGCTCCGTGATCCCCTGGCCGACGTTCACGTGCCAGACGATCGCCGGGATCGCGTCGGGCGCCTGCGCGCGCGCGGGCGCGGGCGCGGCGCAGCAGCGCGAGGTAGCCCCAGGCCGCCGCCAGCACGCCGCCCGCGACCAGCCAGTGCCGCACCCGGCCGCCGATGGCGCGGGCCGCCGCGCTCTCCGGCGCCAGCGCCAGCACGAACCCTGGCGTCAAGGCTTGCAGGGGCTCGGCCGACAAGTGCAGCGCCAGCCGCTCCATCACATTGCGCAGCTCACGCACATTGCCCGGCCAGCGGTAGCGCGCCAACAGCGGCGCGCACGCGCGCACTTCCGCCTCCACGTCGGGGTGAGGACGCGCGCCCAATGCCGCCAATGCATTCTTCAGCGACCAAGTCGCCAGCTCCGCCACATCGCCCTGGCGCTCCCGCAGCGGCGGCAGCTTCAGGCGCAGCACCGCCAGCCGGTAGAACAGGTCCGCCCTGAAGCGTCCTTCACGCACGCGCGTGTCCAGATCGCAGTGGGTGGCGCTGATCACGCGCACCTGCACGGGGATCGGCCGGGTGCCGCCCACCCGCACCACTTCGCGCTCCTCCAGCACGCGCAAGAGGCGCGTTTGCAGGGGCAGGGGCATTTCGCCGATCTCGTCGAGGAACAGGGTGCCATGGTTGGCCGCTTCGAACAGGCCCGCATGGCCGCCGCGGCGCGCGCCCGTGAACGCGCCTTCCTCGTGGCCGAACAGTTCGGATTCGAGCAGCGATTCGGCCACGGCGCCGCAGTTGATCGCCACGAACGGGCGGCTGGCGCCGCGCGGCGCTTCGCGGTGCAGGGCCTGCGCGACCAGTTCCTTGCCCGTTCCGGTCTCGCCTTCGATCAGCACCGTGGCCGGCGAGCGCGCGTACAGCAGCACCGACTGGCGCACCGCTTCCATGGCCGCCGAGGTGCCGCGCAGGTCGTTCAGGGCGCGCCGTGCACGCGGCGCCGCCGGCACGCCGGCGCGGCGCGAGCGCTCCGCTTCGAGCCGCCGCAGGCGCGCCATTTCCAGCGCATCGTCGAAGGCCTGGCGGATCGAGGCGGCCGAGTAGATGAATACGGCCTTCAGGCCTGCTTCCTCGGCCAGGTCGGCAATCAATCCGGCGCCGACAATCACCTCGATCCCGGCCGCCTTCAGCGCCTGCACCTGGGCCCTGGCATCGTCCTGCGTCACGTAGGTGCGCTGCTCGATCGGCACGTCGAAGGCGGCGGTAAAATCGTCCAGCTCCGCGTGCGTGCGCTGGTAGGTGACGACGCCGATGCGCCCGCTGATGCTGCGCGCGCGCGCCAGCGCCTGCAGCATGTCGTAGCCGCTCGACTTGGCTGTCACCAGGGGCGCCGTCACGCGGCCACGCAAATAGGCAGCGTTGGAACCGGCCGCGATCACCACGTCGCAGCGCTCGCTCGTCACCCGTTCGCGGATATGCCGCACCGCCTCGTCGAAGCCCAGGTTGATGGGCTCGATCGTGGCCAGGTGGTCGTACTCGAGGGTGATGTCCCGGAACAGGTCCGCCAGGCGCGACACCGAGACGGTCCAGATGACCGGCTTGTCGCCGGGCTCGCTTGAAAGTGGAGAGGTCATGGTGCATTGTAATGCAACCTACGTTTCATCCGTTGCAGAGTGAAACACGGTAGCTGTACTAAGTGATTGATTCTGTTGGAACGCCGTGCTGGCACGTGGCTTGCAAACCCAGGGCGACCGACAATGCAAGCAAGCGAGGAGTTGAAATGAAAGAGTCCCGAGGCGCGCTGTTTCGCCGCGCCGTGCAGGAAGAATCCCCATTGCAGGTGGTGGGCGCCATCACCGCCTACACGGCGCGCATGGCCGAGCAGACCGGCTACAAGGCTGTGTACCTGTCCGGCGGCGGCGTGGCGGCCAATTCGCTGGGCATGCCGGACCTGGGCATCAGCACGATGGATGACGTGATCACCGATGCCCAGCGCATCACCGACGCCTGCGCTTTGCCGCTGCTGGTGGACATCGATACCGGCTGGGGTGGGGCCTTCAACATCGCCCGCACCATCCGCCACATGATCCGCGCCGACGTGGCGGCGGTGCACATGGAAGACCAGGTCTCCAGCAAGCGCTGCGGCCACCGTCCGGGCAAGGAAATCGTCAGCAAGGAAGAGATGGTGGACCGCATCAAGGCCGCCGTGGACGCGCGCCATGACGAACACTTCGTCATCATGGCGCGCACCGATTCGCTCGCCGTAGAAGGCCTGGAGGCGGCCATCGACCGCGCCTGCGCCTACGTGGAGGCGGGCGCGGACATGATCTTCCCCGAAGCGATCACCCGGCTCGACATGTACGCCCGGTTCCGCGACGCGGTGAAGGTGCCGATCCTGGCCAACCTGACCGAATTCGGCGCCACGCCGCTGTTCACGCTGGACGAACTGCGGACCGGAAAAGTGGACATCGCGCTGTACTGCTGCGGCGCCTACCGCGCCATGAATGCCGCCGCGCTGAACTTCTACAAGACCCTGCGCGCCGAAGGCACGCAGCAGAGCGTCGTGCCCACCATGCAAAGCCGCATGGAGCTGTACGACTACCTCGGTTACCACGCCTACGAACAGAAGCTCGATGCGCTGTTCGCCCAGGGCAAAGCAAAATAACAGGACCACAGGATTCCTCATGACCGATACCACCGCAAGCTCCACCTTCAAGCCGAAGAAATCCGTTGCCCTGTCGGGCGTCGCCGCCGGGAACACGGCACTGTGCTCGGTCGGCAAGACCGGCAACGACCTGCACTACCGCGGCTATGACATCCTCGACGTGGCCAACGCCTGCGAGTTCGAAGAAATCGCCTACCTGCTCGTGCACGGCAAGCTGCCCAATGTCGCCGAACTGAAGGCCTACAAGACCCACCTGAAGTCGCAGCGCGGCCTGCCGCAGGCCGTCAAGGCGGCGCTGGAAGCACTGCCCGCATCGAGCCATCCGATGGACGTGATGCGCACGGGCGCCTCGGTGCTGGGCTGCGTGCTGCCCGAGAAGGACGACCATAACCTCGCCGGCGCGCGCGCGATTGCCG
>JBKHWY010000565.1:0-3127 GCA_046566285.1 Gammaproteobacteria bacterium
GAAGTCGAGGTTCAAGCCGAAGCCGTCCCCGAGCTGCAACCCGAACCGGAGCTGCAACCCGAACCCGAGCTGCAGCCCGAGCCCGAACTGGTGCTCGAGGAACCGGCGCCGGTGGAAGAAGAGGAAGCGTTCGAAGTCCACTTCGAGACCGAACCCGAGCCTGTGGTGGTGGAAGCCGATCCGGTCCCCGAGCTGTCGATCGACCAACAGCTCGAGATCGTGGCCATCCAGCCGCAAGCCGAGCCGGAGCTGGAAGTCGAAGCGCCATACCAGCCCGAGCCCCAGCTGATCGAGGCCGAAGCGAACGTCGTGGCCATGGCCGTGGCCGAGGCGCCGGTTCCCGCCGCCGCGGTGCCGACCATGGTCGCCATCAGCGACGAGCTCGACGCCGACCTGCTGCCGGTGTTCATCGAAGAAGCCAACGACCTGCTGCCGGAAATCGGCAACGGGCTGCGCACCTGGCAGGCCAATCCGGCCGATACCAGCACCGCGCAAATGCTGCAGCGTGCGCTGCATACGGTGAAGGGCAGTGCGCGCATGGCCGGCGCAATGCGCCTGGGCCAGCACGCGCACGACATCGAAACGCAGATCGAGAACATGGTCCACGCCGGCACCACCACGCCGGCCGCGTTCGACGAACTGCTGGTCAGCTACGACCATGCGCTGGCGCTGTTCGACCAGCTGCTGCGTCCTCAGGGCGAAGCCGCACCGGAAAGCGCGGCGCCTGCCGCTGCCGCCACCCAGGTGTCGGCCTTGGCCGCCCTGCAGGCGTTCGCGCCGATCGTCACCACCGACGAGCAGGGCCGCGAACAGCGTACCCCGCTGGTGCGCGTGCGTGCAGACATCCTCGACCGCCTGGTCAACCAGGCCGGTGAGGTGTCGATCACCCGTACCAAGCTGGAAAGCCAGGTGGCTTCGCTCAAGTCGTCGCTGTCGGAATTCGCGGAAAACCTGGGGCGTCTGCGTCGCCAGCTGCGCGAAGTGGAAATGCAGGCGGAATCGCAGATCGCCTCGCGCATGTCGATTTCGTCGGAACGCGAATTCGATCCGCTCGAATTCGACCGCTTCACCCGTCTGCAGGAACTGACCCGCATGATGGCCGAAAGCGTCAGCGACGTCGGCTCACTGCAGGAGACGCTGGCGCGTACCGTCGACAATGCCAGCGCCGACCTGACCACCCAGTCGCGCCTGACGCGTGACCTGCAGCGTGACCTGATGCGCGTACGGATGGTGCCGTTTGCCAGCCTGTCCGAGCGTCTGTTCCGCGTGGCGCGCCAGACCGCGAAGGAAGTCGACAAGCGCGTCAACCTGGACATTCGCGGCGGCTCGGTGGAAATCGACCGCAGCGTTCTGGAACAGATGGCCGCGCCGTTCGAGCACCTGCTGCGTAACGCGATCGTGCACGGTATCGAAGCACGCGCCAAGCGCGGGGCCAGCGGCAAGGCCGAAACGGGCGAGCTGCTGATCCATGCGAGCCAGCAGGGTAACGAAGTGGTGATTCAGTTCACCGACGACGGCGCCGGCCTGGACCTGAACCGCATCCGCGCCAAGGCCCGTGAAAACGGCTTGCTGGCGCTGGACGCGGACATCTCCGACCACGACGCCGCCGAGCTGATTTTCGAGCCGGGCTTCTCGACCGCCGAGAGCCTGACCGAGCTGGCCGGCCGTGGCGTGGGCATGGACGTGGTGCGTTCGCAAGCGCAGGCACTGGGCGGCCGGGTCGAAGTGGCCAGCACCCAGGGCAAGGGCGCCCGCTTCACCATTCACCTGCCGCTGACCCTCGCGGTCACGCAGGTGGTGCTGACCAGCAGCGGCGGCCGCACTTACGCGCTGCCATCGATCCTGGTGGAGCAGGTGTTGCAGATGAAGGAAGCGGCCCTCCAGGAAGCACAGGCCGCCGGCTTCGTGATGTTCCAGGGCCAGCGCGTGGCGCTGCACTATCTGCCCAAGCTGTTGGGCGATGGCCTGGCGCATCCGACCACCCAGCGTTCCCATCCGGTGCTGGTGCTCAAGAACGGCGCCGACCGCCTGGCAGTCCAGGTCGACGACGTGCTGGGTAACCGCGAGGTCGTGATCAAGAACGTGGGCCCGCAGCTCTCGCGCATGATCGGCATCGCCGGCGCCACCGTGCTGGGTTCGGGCGACATCGTCCTGATCCTGAACCCGGTGGCACTGGCCCAGCACCTGGACAACCATCCGGAACTGCGTCCGGGCCAGGGCAGCGTGATGGCTCCGGCACTCACCCAAGCCCCGGCGCGCGACTACATCGTGATGGTGGTGGACGATTCGCTCACCGTGCGCAAGGTGACCCAGCGCCTGCTCGAGCGTGAAGGCTACCAGGTCATGCTGGCGAAAGACGGCGTGGATGCGCTGGAACAGCTGCAGGAAAACCTGCCAGACCTGATGCTGGTCGATATCGAGATGCCACGCATGGACGGCTTCGACCTGACCCGCAACATCCGCGGCAACGACAGCACGCATGCGATCCCGCTCATCATGATCACCTCGCGTACTGCGGACAAGCACCGCAACTACGCGCTGGGCCTGGGCGTGAATGCGTACTTCGGCAAGCCGTTCCAGGAAGACGTGCTGCTGGCCGCGATCTCGGGCCTGCTCAAGCGCGAGATGCCGATGCGCGCCTGATCGAACCACAGCGCCTCGACCCACAAAAAAGCCGGGCTTGCGATTGCAAGCCCGGCTTTTTTTTCTTCCTGCGCCGGCTTTAGTACGGCCCGCGAATCGCGTCCCTGACGCTGCTGCGGTACAGGTCCGCCAGCTGCGCATGCAGCTCGGCCGGCAGCGGCGGCAGCGCGGCCGCGCTGACGTTCGCATCCACCTGCCCGGGGGAGCTCGCGCCTGGAATCACCACCGACACGGCCGGGTGATCGAGGATCCAGCGCAGCGCCATCTGCGCCATCGTCATGCCTTCCGGCACGAGCGGCTTCAGGGCATCCGCAAACTCCACACCCTGTTCAAAGGGCAGCCCGGCGAAGGTCTCTCCCACGTTGAAAGCCTGCCCATCGCGGTTGTAGTTGCGATGATCCTGCTCCGCGAACTTCGTCTCTTTGCTGTACTTCCCCGACAGCAGCCCGCTGGCGAGCGGCAGCCGCACGATCAAGCCGACCTG
>JBKHWY010000566.1:0-3099 GCA_046566285.1 Gammaproteobacteria bacterium
AAGTCGAGCTGCTCGTCGTTGGCGCCGAGCTTGTCGAACAGTTCGAAGGTCTGGTTGATGGCCCAGTCGGCGCGCGCGCCCGGACGGTCCACCTTGTTGACCACGACGATGGGTTTCAGGCCCAGCGCCAGCGCCTTGCGGGTGACGAAGCGGGTCTGCGGCATCGGGCCTTCCTGCGCATCGACCAGCAGCAGCACCGAGTCCACCATCGACAGCACGCGCTCGACCTCGCCGCCGAAGTCGGCGTGGCCCGGGGTGTCGACGATGTTGATGTGGGTGCCTTCGTACTCGACCGCGCAGTTCTTCGACAGGATGGTAATGCCGCGTTCCTTTTCCAGGTCGTTCGAGTCCATCACGCGGGTGTCGACCTGCTGGTTTTCACGGAAGGTGCCGGACTGACGCAGCAGCTGGTCCACCAGCGTGGTCTTGCCGTGGTCAACGTGGGCGATGATGGCGATATTACGAATAGCTCGTTTGGAATTGGACATGGTCTCAGGAACAGAAAGTACGTCGAGTACGAAGGTGTACGGTAGGGCGCCGTTGGGGCGCCTTGGTCTAGCTTGAATCGGAAACCGACTAGTATAGCACGCCTGGGAAATACATTGAACAGAGGTAGCGGAAAAAGCTCAGCAATTTCAATGGCTTGCTGTTTTTGACAGCAGCGCGGCATCGCGCTGCGCTGCATTGTGATGGGAAATTGTGTCAATGCGATGACGTGGCGTCACCGCGTGGCGTGCGAACTACTGCGTGAACATCCAGGCGCCGTCGGGCTGGCGCACCACTTCGTGCTCCAGCTTCTTGACTTCGCCGCTGTCGTCCGCCTTGTAGACCACTTCGAACTGCAGCGCATTGTTAGCCGGCGCCTTCCAGCCCTGTACGCGCGCCACGGTCAGGCAGGACGCCTTGTCGTGGTAGCGCATGTCGCGCATCGGACGCATCATGACGTAGCGGTCGCGCAGGCTCACGCCCGGCGCCGCATAGCCTTCCAGAGCGCTGGTTCCGGTGTAATCGTTCAGGCACGCGACCCGCTCGATGTACTCGGCAATGGCGGGCGCCGCTTCCTGAACCAGCGGGCGCAATTTGGCCACCGCCACGTTCTTCGCAATCTCCTGCTTATAGCCGTTCAATTGGGCATCGGTGGCGCTGGCGAAGCCGGGGCCGCGCACCCGGGCGCCGGCCGGCACGCTGGCCGAGGCAGTGCGTGCGGGCGCCGCCGGCGCGCCCGCCGCAGCGCCCGCCGCGCCGGCCGCCGCTCCCGCTCCCGCGCCCGCACCTGCACCTGCACCGTTGGCGGCCGCCGCGACGGTCTGGCAGAAATGGCGCTTGATCGGATCCTCCGGAGAAAACTGCCCCACGGCGGTCGCGTAGTTCAGGTCGATCCTGACGTTGGCGCCCTCGGCTTGCACTACGATGTTCAGTGGTACCTGGCGGGCTTGGCCGACCGTGTTCGACTGTACAGCCGAGATGGCGCCGGCGTCCTTGTTGCTAGCGGTGACGGTAAATCCGTTGGCCACCGTAAAGGCGTAAGCCCGCTGAAACGCATCGTCGCGCGCGACGTTCGGCAGGCTGGCCCAGGTCTTGTAGGTCTTACCGGTCAGCACGCTGCCCTGCACCTTGTAATTCTCGAGGCAGGGTTCCGCTGCCAGGACCTGCGCCGACCACACACTCATTGCCGCAAACACTAAACGTTTCATTCACGCTCCAATTGAAGAAAGACCACAAGGATTGTTAGCCAAACTACAATCTTAGCATGTACCCAATCGCGTCAGAGCGCGCGCCGCCTTAGTGGAGGCTGGCGCCGGCCGTATCGGAGCAAAACCCGCCCTGAACCGACCACAACGCACACGCGCGCGCCAGGAAGATCGCTTCCGCGTCGGCCAGGTAGCCATCCGCATCGGCAATGCGCCACAGGGCGTTGAGCAGGCGCCGGCGCAGCTCGGGATCGGTGATGTCCGACAGGACGCTGTCGAGCAGCGCGCTGTTGAGTTCCACCGCCCCCTGGCGCACGGCCGTGTGCAGCATGTCGTAGCACAGGTCTTCCAGCACCTGGCGGAACATCGGCATGTCGATACCGAACTCGCGCGTGGCTTTCGGGTTGTCCACCACCTTCAGTTCGGCCGGGTCCAGGTGACCGTCAACCAGCATCGCCATCGCGAGAATCCGCGCGGTGGCCTGGGCACTGTTTTCGTCGTAATGTCGCATGATTGTTTCCTTTCGAATTAATGAGAACGTTCGGTATGGTCAGCCGGCTTGGGCAGCAGCAGGCTGGCCACCACGCTGGCTGCGATCAGCACGGCGACCACCAGCAGCGAGGCTTGCACCGGCACGTGGTACCACGGCATGATCAGCATCTTGGCGCCGATGAAGACCAGCACCATCGCCAGGCCATACTTGAGCAGGTGGAAGCGGTCGGCAATGTCGGCCAGCAGGAAGTACAGCGCCCGCAAGCCCATGATGGCGAACAGGTTCGACGTAAACACGATGAACGGATCGGTGGTGATCGCGAAGATCGCGGGGATCGAATCGACGGCGAAGATCAGGTCCGTCACTTCCACCAGCACCAGCACCAGGAACAGGCTCGTCACATGGAGCAGGCCGTTCTTCTTCACGAAGAATTTTTCGCCGTGGTCGTCTTCCGACACCCGCAGGGTGCGGCGCGCGAAGCGCAGCACCGGGTTGTTGGCGACATCGGGCTCCTGCTCGGACGCCATCAGCATGCGCACGCCGGTAAACAGCAGGAAGGCGCCGAACACGTACAGGATCCAGCTGAACTGGCCGATCACCCATGCGCCCGCTAGGATCATGATGGCGCGCATCACGATCGCGCCCAGCACGCCATAGATCAGCACGCGGCGCTGGTAGGCGGCAGGAATCTGGAAGGCGCCGAAGATCAGCAGGAAGATGAAGACGTTATCGACCGACAGGGCTTTCTCGATCAGGTAGCCGGACAGGAACTCCATGGCCTTCTGGTCGGCCACTTCCGCGCCCACCGTGCCGCTCAGGTACCACCACAGGCCGGCGTTGAACAGCAAGGCCAGGCCAATCCACACGCCCGACCAGATGGCCGCTTCGCGCACGCTGACCTTGTGCGCCTTTTTG
>JBKHWY010000567.1:0-3096 GCA_046566285.1 Gammaproteobacteria bacterium
CTGCGGCCGCCGCCGGCCCGATGGTGCGCAACGGCGCCATCGCGCCCGAATTGATCGGCGCCTGGCGCATGCTGGGCGAAGGGCGCCTGGTGGAGATCAGCGCCACCGGCGTGCAGCAATTCCAGGAAGCGCCCACCATGTGCTACGCCGACGCCAGCGCTTCGACCACCGACCTGGCCGACCTGCAGGACCTGCACTTCAGCGCGACGGCATCGAAGGTCGACTTGTTCGAGCTCGACGGCGCGCCGGCCGCCCACACGCTCGAGAAGATCGGCGCCATCCCGGCCGCCTGCCGCACGCCGGTGGCCAGCACCCCCGCGCGGACCTACGAGGCCCTGTGCGAGATCATGAGCCAGGACTACGCCTTCTTCGAGGCGCGCAAGGTCGACTGGGAAGCGCGCTGCCACCAGTTCGGCCCGACCGCCGCGCGCGCCAGCACGGACGACGAGCTGCAGGCTGCGCTGGTGTCGGTGTTGGACGGCATCGGCGACGCCCACGTGAAGTTGTACCGCGACCAGGACGGCGAACGGCGCCAGGTCTTCAGCGGCATGCGCACCGCCACGCTCGAGCTCCTGAAGCAGGCGTTCGCGCAGCAGGACGAGGTGGCGGACCTGCGCACCTTCCAGCTGGGCTGGCGCGAGGAAGTGCTGGCCCAGGTGCAGGCGCGCCTGGAAGGCGGCGGCACCGAGCGGCTCGGCGGCGCCATGCGCTATGGCCGCCTGCCCGGGAACGTCGGCTACATCGGCCTGCATCGCATGCTGGGCTTTTCAAACGATGGGCAGCTGTCCAGCGAAGTCGCGCTGGCGGGAGCGGCCATTGACGAAGCCTTGGGGGCATTGGCCTCCACCCGCATGCTGATCGTGGACGTCAGCTTCAACGGGGGCGGTTCGGACCTGGTCAGCGCGGAGATCGCCGCGCGCTTTGCGGATCAGCCGCGCCTGGCCTTCACCAAGCACTGGCAGCGTCCACAAGGCCGCGCGCCGCAGCCCTGGACCGTCAGCCCGAAAGGCGCGGCGCGCTACACCAAGCCGGTGTACCTGCTCACCAGCGACCTGACCGGCAGCGCCGGCGAAACCTTCACGCTGATGATGCGCCAGATGCCGCAAGTGATCCATGCCGGCCAGCCGACGCTGGGCTCGATCTCGGACATCCTCGAACGCCCTTTGCCGGGCCACTTCACCGTGACCTTCTCCAACGAGATCGACCTCGATCCCGCCGGCCAGTCGTGGGAAGCGCGCGGCATCCCGCCCGCCCTGCCCCTGCAGCTGTTCGATCCGGCCCGGCTCGACACGCTGCTGACCGGCCACGGAGCCGCGCTCGACGCCCTGCTGGCGCGCTAGGCGGCGTGGGCTGCGAACACCTCGCGCGCGGCCGCCACGCCATTCAAGGCGGCGGGAAAGCCGGCGTAAAGGCTCATCTGGATGATGGTTTCGAGGATTTCGGTCTGCGACAGGCCGACGTTCAGCCCCGCCGCGATGTGCACCTTCAGCTGCGGCGTGGCGGTGCCCATGGCGGTGAGCGCCGCGATGGTGGCGATCTCGCGCTGCTGCAAGGTCAGCCCGGGACGTGAATACACGTCGCCGAAGCCGAACTCGATGATGTAGCGGCCCAGGTCCGGGCAGATATCGGCCAGGCCGGCGACCACTTTCTCCCCGGCCGCGCCGTCCACTTCGCGCAGGCGTTCCCAGCCTCGTTCATAGCGTTCGTTGTGCTCATTCATGCGGTTTCCTTGTGTTGGTTTTCCATGGATGCGTAGTGGTCGATCTTGCGGTGCAGGTAGCCGAGCGTGTCCTGCAGCTCGTTGATTCTCTCCTGCAGGCCGTCCGCGTGACGCTCCAGCATGGCGCGCCGCTCGGCCAGGCTGCCGGGTTCGTTCCCAATCTCCCTTAACTGCGCATAGCGACGCATCTGCTCGATCGGCATCCCGGTTGCGCGCAGGCGCAGCAGGAAAGCGATCCAGTCCAGGTCCTGCGGCGAATACAGGCGATGGCCGTTGGCCCGCCGCGCCACCGGCTTGATCAGTCCGATGCGCTCGTAGTAGCGCAGGGTGTGGACGGTCAAGCCGCTGCGTTCGGCGGTTTGCTGGATGGTCAGTGCGGTCGTCATGGAACAAGCCTACAAGTTAGAGTGCGCTCGAAGTCAAGCGTTTATGTGCCCCGAGCCACCAAGGTGCCGGCGCGGCGGCTGGTAGAAGTGCGGCCGGGCGCGCGCGGCGGCCAAGTACGCCAGCGGGGCCTGGCCCATGGCGGCCTTGAACTCGTGATTGAAATGGGCCTGGTCGCCAAAGCCATGCGCCAGCGCCGTCTCCAGCAAGGGGCGGGTGGGATCGAGCAGCAGCGCGCGCAGGGTCTGCTGCAACCGCCCCAGGCGGCGCATGGCCACCGGCGACAGTCCGGTCACGGCCTTGAAGCGGCGTTCGAGCTGGCGCCGGCCGATCGCCAGTTGCCCCGCCAATGCATCGATCGACAAGGTCGCGCCGTGGTAGTACAGCTGATCGCTGGCCCGTTCCACCAACCGGTCCGCGCTCTGCTGGCGCGCCAGCAGGAAGTCCTGCAGCAGGCGCAGGCGCGCGCCGTGCGAAGGCGCCAGCGCCACCTGCTCGGCCAGCTGCGCGCCGGCGCGGCCCCAGAGCGCGTCCACCGGACAGATGCCGTGCAACTGCGCGCCGGGGATCGCCACGAAGCGGTGCAGCATGCCGGCCCTGAAGCGCACCGCGATGAAGCCGACCGGCTCGAGCGCGGCCAGGCGCAGCGGTGTGCGCCGCAGCGCCAGCAGGTAAGCCTGAGGCAAGCGCTGCGCGGCGCCCTGTCCCAAGGCGCCGAACGGGGGCGCGCGGAAGTGGCATACCAGTTCGGCGCCGGTGCCCGGCGCCAGCGTCGGCAGCAGCACGGGCTGGCCGGGGACGCTTTCCCACACCCAGAAGCGGTCAATGGCCTGGGCCAGCGAGGGATGGGGCGCGGTGCTCAACGCAGTACTCAACATGTCGCATTTCGACAAGACGGCCTCCGCGCCGGCAGCGATGCTGTGCTCCTGCCCATCAACGCCCCTTTCAATGGAGATCCCACCGCATGTACGCCATGTTTGTTGAATTGAATG
>JBKHWY010000568.1:0-3093 GCA_046566285.1 Gammaproteobacteria bacterium
AGCCAATGCTGCTGTACGTCGATACCCAGTTCGTCAGTCCCTACGCCATGTCGGTCTTTGTCGCGCTCAAGGAAAAGGGCCTCCCCTTCGAGCTGCAACAGCTGGACCTGAACGCCGGCGCCACCCACCAGCCCGACTACGCCGCCCGCTCGCTGACGGCCCGCCTGCCCGCCCTGGTGGACGGCAACTTCACGCTGACCGAATCGACCGCCATCACGGAGTATCTGGACGAGGCCTATCCCGGCCAGGGCACCGCCCTGTATCCGAAAGACATCAAGGACAAGGCGCGCGCCCGCCAGGTGCAGGCCTGGATTCGCAGCGACCTGATGCCGATCCGCGAAGAGCGCTCCACCATGGTGCTGTTCTATCAGCCGAACCCGGCAGCTTTGTCGGCGGCTGCCCGGAACGCCGCGCAGAAGCTGTTCCGCGCGGCCGAAGCCTTGCTGGCGCACGGCGGCGAGCACCTGTTCGGCCAGTGGAGTATTGCCGACCTCGATCTCGCGCTGGTGCTCAATCGCCTGGTACTGAACGGCGATGCCGTGCCCGAGCGCCTGGCCGACTATGCGCGCCACCAGTGGCAGCGTCCCTCCGTGCAGGAATGGGTACGCCAGGTGCGCCCCAGCCTGGGCGAATAAGGCGCTTTTAGTGCGTCAGCGGATAGATCGCCAGGCCCAGCGCGGCGGCCGCCAGCACCACGGCCGGCTCCTGCAGCTTCTTGAATTTCCATAGCAGGGCGATGGTCGCGATCGCAATCACGGCGGTCGGCAGGTCGGTGATGGAGCGCTTGGCGATCACCACCACCGAGCCGGCAATCGCCCCGATGGCGGCGGCCGTGATCCCATCCACAAAAGCCAGCACCGCCGGCACCTTGCCGTACTTTTTGAAGTACGGCGCCGGGATCACCGTGAACAGGTAGCACGGCAGGAAGGTCGCCAGCGCGGCCACGCTGGCGCCCGGCAGCCCGGCGATCAGGTAGCCGATGAAGCCCACCGTGATCACCACCGGTCCGGGCGTGATCATGGCCACGGCCACCGCATCGACGAACTGCGTTTCGGTGAGCCAGTGGTGCTCGGTGACCACCCCGCCATACAGGAAGGGCACGATGGCCAGGCCCGAACCGAACACGAAGGCGCCGGCCTTGGTGAAGAAGATGGCCAGCTGGGTGAGCACCTGCGGATCGTGCGAGAACAGGCTGGGCGCGGCCGGCAGCTGCGCGGCCAGCAGGCCCTGCGCGGCCCGTCCGCCCAGCCAGGAGGGCGGGCAGCGCACCAGCCATACCAGGATGCCGGCCGCGATGAACAGCCAGGCGATCTCGGTTTCGGTGACGACGGTGACCACCGCCAGCAGCAGGTAGATGGCCCACAGCAGGCGGTCCTTGCCCACGCTCTTGGTGGTGAGCTTCTTCGCGCTCATGACAATGATGCCGATCACCGCCGCGCCGACGCCGTAGAACACCGCCTGCATCCAGCCGATGCCGCCGTAGGTGGTGTAGGCCCAGCCCAGCGCCACCACCATGAAGAAGGAGGGCAGCACGAAGGCCAGTCCGGCCAGGGTGGCGCCCAGCAGGCGGTAGTGCACGTAGCCGAGATAGATGCCCAGCTGGGCGGCCAGCGGCCCGGGCGCCAGCTGGGCCAGGGCCAGGCCTTCCTTGTAATCGGCTTCGCTGATCCAGCCGCGCGTCTCGACCAGGTCGCGGTGCATGTAGCCCACCAGCGCCACCGGGCCGCCGAAGCCGAAGCTGCCCAATCCGAGCATGTAGAGCACCATCTGCCAGAGGGTGTAGCTCGGGGTGTAGGTCGGGGTGTTGTCCGAGGTGATATTCGACATGGGATCAGGAAGAAGAGTCAGAGTCGTTGAGGAAGTGGGTGTACAGGGCGTCGAGCACGGCGCTGACCTGGGCCAGCAGCGCGTCGTCATCGGCTGCGGTGCGGCGCGCTCCATCGAGCATGGCTTCGAACCCGCTGGCTTCAGGCACGATTGGGCCGCCCACGTCGAGCCCGTGCACCAGGGCGCCCAGGCGCTGCAGGCCAAGGTCGCCGGCTAGATCGAAGCTGGCCAGCAGCACTTCGAAGGTGACGCGTTCGCCCACGTGGGTAAAAGCGGCGCCGTCGAAATCGAACCCGAGCGCGTCAAGCGGGCAATCCTCCGGGCGCTCCAGCCAGACGAACTGCGCGGCGGGGTCGATGAAGCGGCGGATCAGCCAGGCGCTGGCGACCCGGTCCACCCACAAGCGCCGCCGCGTGGCCCAGCGCCGGCCCTGGTAATGGGCGCGCTCGAGCACAGGCACCACGCCCGTCTCGGGGCTGGGCTCGCCTGGCGACAGGCGCGCGTCGGCCGCGTGCAGCAGCTCGCTCCACACGCGTTCCACCGGCGCGGACGCCTCGTTCGGAAAGTAATCGATGGCGCGCAAGGCTTCCAGGTCGCGCCGCAGCCTGCGCATGAGCCGGGCCAATTCAAGCGGCGCCAGGCTGGCGATGCGGCCGCGCTGCTCGCTCAGCTGCTCGCGCAGCGCGCGCCACTGCGCATCGCGCGCAAACAGGTGGCGCAAGGCTTGTTCCTGCCCGAGAGAACCGGACTGCACATCGAGCAGCCAGGCCGTGCCGCCCTCGCGCTCGGTTTCGTCGCGCAGCGCTTGCAGCGCTTCCCTGCCCGCCTGGGCCGGCAGCAGATAGGCGCCGTCGCGCAGGGCCGCGCAACCCAGCGTCTTCAGGCTGCGCCAGATGCGCATGCGCGCCGTGGCGGAATGGCTGGGCAGGCTGGCCACCAGCAGGCGCCAGGAAGAAGAATCGTCGTGCATGGCGCATCTTAGCAATTTGTCGCCATCACTACAATAAGGTAGCGATCGCTACGCCAGCAGTCGCTCTACTGATGGCATAAAATGCAATTTCACCAGGAGCCGCTGCCCATGACGTTCGATGTCCACCTCACCGCCAACCTGCTCGCCGCCGCCGCGCTCGGCTACCTGCTCTACCGCATGCAGGCCGCGCACCAATCCTTTACCCGGCGCGTGTTTGCCGGCCTGGGCCTGGGCGTGCTGCTGGGGATCGTGTTCCAACTGGCCTACGGCGCCCAGTCGCCCACCGTGAAACTCAC
>JBKHWY010000569.1:0-3093 GCA_046566285.1 Gammaproteobacteria bacterium
CGCGGAACATGCGGTCGTACTCGGCGTCCGGGATGGTGGGCGCGTCGAGCACGTGGTAGGCGTAGATATGGCGATTGAGCTCGGCCGTCAGCGCGACCATGCGCGCAAGGTCGTCCTTCTGGATGCCGGTCGTCACGGCGCCGCCTACGAAAACAGACGCAGCGCGCGCGTGGAGCCCGCCGGAATATCGGCCGCCTCCATCTCCTGGTAGAAGGCTTGCACCTGGCTGTTGATTTCAGCGAGCGCTTCATCGACCAGCGGCTGGTCGCTGTCGTCCACGATGGTCGCGTCCAGGCGGGCCACCAGGGCCTTGGCGCAGCCGACCATCTGGCCGAAGCCGTCGCGCGCAGGCGCCACGCATGGCACGTCCAACAGGAGCGTCAGGCGCGAGGTGGTGTCGGCGCCCAAAGTGACGTTGGTCGACAGCGTGAACAGCTGGCCGCCTTCGCCGTCCGGCATCACGAAGCGGCCGTCCGGGCGCACGTCGAAGCCCTGCTTTTCCAGCGCGCCGATCAGGGTCGGGATCGACCAGGGCGCGCCGTTCGAGAGCAGGTTGATGCCCAGCTGAGCGTCGTGGCCGGCGACGAAACGGTGCAGGTTGCGCGCTTCGCCCATCACTTCGATCATGTCGGGGATTTCCGGCTCGCCGCCGATTTCATCGAGCAAGGCACGCAGGCGCGTGACCAGTTCGGAGTATTCGAGTTCGTTCAGGGCCGTGGTGCGGCTGGCCAGCTGCACGCCGGCCTGCAGCTTGGTGTACACGCCGCCGTGGGTAATCGGTTCCCAGTCGCCGTTCACGTGCAGGCCGATGTAGTGGATCGGCTTGTTGCCCACGTGACGCAGGGTATGCAGGATGGGCAGCACCTTGTCGCCCCGCACGGCCGCTTCCAGCGCCAGCGGAATCAGGCAATCGATCAGCGGGTCGACCAGGCTGTTGGCCAGTTCAGTGGCCGGGGTCTCGCCCGTCGCGCCGGGCACGCTGACGGCCGGCGGCTCATCGAGGCTGGGCTCGACCGGCCCCCGGCTTGCTTCCACGCCCTTGTCCAGCACCGGCTCCTGGCGCGCCTCAGCGCCACTGCGCATCAGAACGTCGTCGTGTTCCGACGAGAAGGCACGCTCGACGCTCTTTTTGGCTTTGTGTTCCTGCCATTTGTTATAGGCGAATACACCGGCGACGAACGCGGTGGCAGCGCCAATCAGGCTGATTTGAAGATCTGTCATGCTGCTTGTGCCTTTGCTTGTGCCTTTGCTTGTGCTTCAATTGAGCAAAATTCGCGGCGGACCGCATCCGCTAATGGTCCGGCATTGTAATACCTAATCAACCACACTCAAAGCCGCCGCACGGCTGAACCGGCCCGCGCTGACGCCCCGCTTCCCTATGCGGCCTGCGCCTCGGCCATGTTGGCCGCCGCCTCCATGTCCACCGCCACGATGCGCGAGACGCCCTGCTCCTGCATGGTCACGCCGATCAGCTGGCTGGCCATCTCCATGGCGATCTTGTTGTGGGAGATGAACAGGAATTGCGTATGGTCGGACATGCGCTTGACCATGCGGCAGAAGCGCTCCGTGTTGGCGTCGTCGAGCGGCGCGTCCACCTCATCCAGCAGGCAGAAGGGCGCGGGGTTCAGGCGGAACATGGAGAACACCAGCGCGGTCGCCGTCAGGGCCTTCTCGCCCCCCGACAGCAGGTGAATGGTGGCGTTCTTCTTGCCCGGCGGCTGGGCCATCACCTGCACGCCCGAGTCGAGGATCTCGTCACCCGTCATCACCAGCTTGGCGTTGCCGCCGCCGAACAGGATCGGGAACAGTTCCGAGAAGTGGTGGTTGACCCGGTCGAAGGTATCCTGCAGCAGGTCGCGCGTTTCGCGGTCGATGCGGGCGATCGCGTCTTCCAGCGTGGTGATGGCTTCGACCAGGTCGCGGTTCTGCGCGTCCAGGAAGTTCTTGCGTTCGCTGGCCTGGGCCAGTTCGTCCAGCGCGGCCAGGTTCACGGGGCCCAGCGCGGCAATCGCGTTGGTCAGGCGCGTGACTTCCCCCTGCAGGTAGGACGGCTTCATGTCCGGCTGCAGCTTTTCCGACAGGGCCGCTTCGTCGGCGCCGGTGCTGGTCAAGGCTTCCGCGAACTGCTCCTGGTTCAGGCGCGCGGCCTGCTCCTTCAGCTGCATCTCGGTGATCTTGTCGCGCTGGGGCTGCAGGCTGCGTTCGGCCTGCATGCGCGCTTCCTCGGCCGCACGCAGCTGCTGGGTGATCTGGTCGAGTTCATGGCGCGCGTCGGAGAGGGCCTTTTCCTGGGTGCTGCGGCGTTCCAGCAGCTCCTGCAAGCCCTCGTTGGCGGTGCCCGCTTCCAGCATGTCCAGCTCCTGCTGGCCCACTTCGATGGATTCGCCCACCTGCTCGGCCTGGGCGGTGGCGGTGGCCATGGTGCGGCGCAATTCCTCGATGCGGCTCTTCTGGCTCTTCTCGGCAAATTGGGCTTCCTGCGCCGCCCGTTCCAGTTCGCGCAGCTTCTCGCGCGCGCCGGCGAGGGCCGCTTCCTGCGCCAGGTAGGCGGTCTGGCCATCCTCGTGCGCGCCCTGCAGTTCGGCCAGCGCCATGTCGAGTTCCTCGAAGCGCTGCTCGGATTCGGCGCGGATCTGCTGCTGCTCGGCTTCCTGCGCGGCGATCTCCGCCAGGTCGGCCTGGATCTGGCTGCTGCGCTGGTTGAAGCGCGCCTCGATCTCGGACTGCTTGACCACGTCGATCTGCAGCGCATGCACGGCGGCGGTCAGCTGGGCGCTGCGCTGGCGCGCGTCCTGCACCCGGCGCGTCAAGTCACTCGCCGCCGCGTCGGCGCGCACGGCGCGTGCGCGCGCCTCGTCGGCCAGCATGGTCTGGGCGCGCAGCTGCTTGGTGAGGTTGTCGATGTCGTGCTGGCGCGCCAGCATGCCGTCCTGCTCGGCGTCGGCCGCGTAGAAGCGCACGCTCGACTGCGTCACCAGGTGGCCCTGGCGGGTCACGAACGCGCCGCCCTGCGGCAGGCGCGCGCGCTCGGCAAAGGCCTCGGTCGCCGTCTCGGCCACGAACACCAGGTGCAGCCAGTCGTTCAGGACGCCG
>JBKHWY010000570.1:0-3088 GCA_046566285.1 Gammaproteobacteria bacterium
GGCCTGGCTGCGCCAGGCGGTGGCGGTCTAGTCGCGCGGGCGCGCCACCAGCGTGAAGCGCACTTCCAGCGCATCCTGCACGGTGAGGGCGCCGCCCATGATCGACATCGGCTTGATGGCGAAATCGGACTGCAGCAGCGTCAGCGCGCCGGAGGCGGTGAGGGCGCTGTCGGTCTGCTCGATGCGGGTGGGCACCTCGTAGGAGCGCGTGACACCGTGCAGGGTGATGGACAGTTTCAGCTTGTCGGGCTGCGCGGCGATGCGCTGTGCATGCAGCTGCACGACCGGATAGTGCTCCGCTTCCAGCACCCGGGTCAGCATGTTGTTGCGGGTGCCGGCGATGGCGTCCTCGGACGGTTCGGTATCCAGGCCGGCGGCGTCGCGCAGGGGCTTTTCGTCGACGCTGAGCTGGTCGAGGCGGAAGTAGAAGTCGGCGCGTCCGGTGCGCGGCGCGGCCAGGCCTTCGACGGTGTGGCTGGCCACCACGTGGTCATGGCCAAAGCGCGCGAACGGGCCGCCCCGGCGCACGGTGACGGCGATCAGCGAGCGCGCGCTGTCGATCTTGTAGATTGGCTCACGCGCACTGGCGCCCCGGTACCAGTTCAGGATATCGCCCGTGGGCGCGAGCACGGGCGGCACCGGCGCCTGGGTGCAGCCGGCCAGCAGGGCGGCGACGAGCAGTGAACGGACCAGAATTCTCATGTTGCGATTGTGGCATAGCCTTCATGAATGTGCTCGGGCATTTCGTGTGGCAGCGGGTGCAGGGGCGCGGCTTGCCTGCGTTAGGATAATGCCTTCATCTCGTACCACCACCTGGGGACTGCCATGAAGCTCTACAGCACCAACTACGCGCCCAATCCGCGCCGCGTGACGATGTTCATTGCCGAGAAGGGAATCGAGGGCATCGAGACCGAGCAGGTCGACATCATGAAGCACGAGCACAGGACCGATAGCTACCGGGCCATCGATCCGTTGGCGCGCGTGCCGGCGCTGGTGCTGGACGATGGCCGCGTGCTGAGCGAGACGCGCGCCATCTGCAGCTACCTGGAAGGGCTGCGGCCGGAGCCTAACCTGATGGGCGAGGGTTTCGAGGAGCGCGCCTTCATCGAGATGGCGGACCGGCGCATCGAGGGGTATTTGTTCGTGCCGGTGGCGAACTGGGTCTGGCACGCGCATCCGGCGCTGGCGGTGCTGGTCGATCCGCAGATTCCCGAGCAGGGCAGGGTGGAGGCGCGGAAGGTGCGCGAGATGGCGGCGTGGCTCGATGGCGAACTGGCGCGCAAACCGTTCATGGCGGGCGGGCGGTTCACCATTGCGGACATCACCGCGTTCTGCGCACTGGAGTTCGCACGGGGGTTGATGAAGTACCGGCCGGGGGATGAGGGGTTGGGGAATCTGCAGGCGTGGCGCGATCGCGTGGCGGAGCGGCCGTCGGCGAAGGCGAAGTGAGGAGGTTAAGCCCTTAAAAAGCCCCTTCGTTTGCGTTTACTCGGATACTAAAGACCGTCGTCCTGGCGCAGGCCAGGACCCATAGCGCATATGCTCAGAGAGGAACCGTGCCACTGAGTGAACGCGCTATGGGTCCCGGCCTTCGCCGGGACGACGGCTTTAAGTGTGCAGGTGAATGGAAACGCCACCTCGTCGCCGGTTTTGCAACACGCTGCTTCGCCAGGACGACGGTTCAACGCTAACGGTGCCTCTCACCCAATCCGCTTATACCAGCCCTTCTGCGCCACCACCGGCTGGTACAAGGCCGCCAGCGGGTCGCCCGCATCGAACTCCCGGTCCAGTCCCAGCACCCCGAACAGGGCCAGGCTGTCGTGGAACAGGCGCAGCACGCGTCCGCGCAGCACCGGGCCGAAGTCGGCCAGCGCGCGCGAACAGACGATCATCTGGAACTCGTTGAACGAGGCATCCGTCACCAGGTTGTACTGCGCCCAGGTGATCCGGCGCCGCAATGACTCCTTGAGCACCGCGTGCTCGCCATCGATGTCGAAATAGTCCTGCAGCGCGGCAGCGCCCCCGTGGGCGGCGTACTGCTCGGCGCACATGGCCAGGCGGGCGGGCGGAATCGAAGCGTCCCGCACCTCGGCCAGCACTTCCTCGTTGGCCACCGTGGCAAAAATCTCGGTGCGGGCATCCAAGCCCTGTTCGACCAAAAGGATCACCAGCGACCACGCTTCTTCCGCACCCGCGCACTCGGCCAGCCACACCTTCGGCACGGCCGACGCGCGCAGGCACGAAGCCAGCACCTGGCGCAGGGCGCCCGTCTGCTCCATGTCGCAGAACAGCGGCGTGGGCTGCACGCTGAGCGCGCGCAGCAGGCAGGCCGCCGTGCCGCCGTCGTGCAGCACCCGGTCCTGCAGCAGCGACACCGTGGCCAGCTGGCGCTCGGCCATCAGGGCGCGCAGCTTGTCCGTCACCGCCCCCCGTTCGTACGCACGGAAGTCGTAGCCGAAGCGCCGTACCAGCGCTTCGAGCAGGAGGTCCACTTCCAGCTCGTCGGGTGGGTCCATCCGATCATCCAACTGATCACGCATCATGAGGCGCGATCAGTGCAGCCACACGCGCATCAGCGACAGCAGCTGGGCCACATCCACCGGCTTGGTGATGTAGTCCGATGCGCCGGCGGCGATGCACTTGTCGCGGTCGCCTTTCATCGCTTTCGCGGTGAGGGTGATGATCGGCAGCGAACGGAACTTCGGTATGCGGCGGATCGCCCGCATGGTGTCGTAGCCGTCCATCTCCGGCATCATGATGTCCATCAGGACGATCTCGATGGTCGGGTCCTTCTCCAGCACTTCGATGCCGTCGCGGCCATTCTCGGCGAACAGCACCTGCATCTGCTGGCGCTCCAGCAAGGACGACAGGGCGAAGATGTTGCGCAGGTCGTCGTCGACGATCAGCACCTTGCGTCCGGCCAGCCCGCCATCGGCCGCGTGGATCTCTTCCAGCATCTTGCGCTGCAGCTCGGGGAGCGAGGCGTGCGAGCGGTGCAGGAACAGCGCGGTTTCGTCCAGCAGGCGTTCGGGCGAACGCGCATCCTTGATGACGATGGTCTTGGCGTAGCGTTTGAGCTTGGTGACTT
>JBKHWY010000571.1:0-3086 GCA_046566285.1 Gammaproteobacteria bacterium
GGTGGCGACGCTCCCGCCGGTGGCGCCGATGCAGCCGGGCGGCCCACTGCGCGCGCCCACGCCCGTGGCGGCCGGTGCGGTGACCGCGCCGCTGCGCCTCGGCCCGCCGCCCGGGTCACCGGCCAGGTGGGCAGCACGGCCAGCGGCCAGCCCAGCTACGAGATCGACCTGCCGAACGCCGGCACCTCCTACATCATCGGCAACGTGATCGAGCAGCCGGCCGCCAACCAGAATCCGAGCATGGTGGCCTATGGCGAAGAGGGCGCTAGCAATCCGGGTCACGACCTGTATGTGGTGAACAATACCTTCCTTAACGACGACACCGTGCGCGGCACCTTCGTCATGGTGGGTTCAGGCGTGACCAAGCCGGTGCTCATGCAGAACAACCTCCTGAGCGGCACCGGCACCGAGACCAACCAGGTCAGCGCCGTGAAGAAGTCCAACTTCCGCTCGATCGCGCCCGGCTTCGTGAACCGCGCAGCCTACGACTTGCATCCGCTTGACGCGCTGGTGGTCAACGCCGCCACCGATCCCGGTTATTCGGCGACGGGCGTGTCGCTCAAACCCATCGCGCAATACCAGCATCCGGCCTGGGGCGAAGTGCGTCCGGTGACAGGCGCGCTCGACATCGGCGCCTACGAGGCCAGGTAAGCTGCAGCGAGGGCGTGGCAGGCATCGAAGAAAGGGCGGGTGAGGCTGTAAAATACCCGCTTTATATTTCTTCGATTGACTTGCCATGACCGTCGTTCGCACCCGTTTTGCTCCCAGTCCCACCGGCTATCTTCACCTCGGCGGCGCCCGCACGGCGCTGTACAGCTGGGCGTTCGCGCGCCACTTCGGCGGCACCTTCGTGCTGCGCATCGAGGACACCGACCTGGAGCGTTCGACCCCGGAAGCCGTGCAGGCCATCCTGGACGGCATGCAGTGGCTGGGCCTGAATCACGATGAAGGTCCGTTCTACCAGATGCAGCGCATGGACCGCTATCGCGAGGTGGTGGCGCAGATGCTGGAAGCGGGCACCGCCTACCTGTGTTACTGCTCGGCGGAAGAAGTCGAAGCCATGCGCGAGCGCATGCGCGCGGCGGGTGAGAAGCCGCGCTACGACGGCACCTGGCGTCCCGAGCCAGGCAAGACCCTGCCGCCCGTGCCCGCCGACCGCAAGCCGGTGGTGCGCTTCAAGAATCCGCAGGATGGGGAGGTGAGCTGGGACGATGTCGTCAAGGGCACCATCACCATCGCCAACAAGGAACTCGATGACCTGATCATCGCGCGTTCCGACGGCACCCCGACCTATAACTTCTGCGTGGCCGTGGACGACTGGGACATGCAGATCACCCATGTGCTGCGTGGCGACGACCACGTCAACAACACGCCGCGCCAGATCAACATCCTGCGCGCCATCGGCGCGCCGCTGCCCCTGTATGGCCATCTGCCGATGATCCTGGGCGCGGACGGCGAGAAGCTGTCCAAACGCCATGGGGCAGTCAGCGTGATGGACTATCCGGCCAAGGGCTACCTGCCGGAAGCCATGCTGAACTACCTCGCGCGCCTGGGCTGGAGCCATGGCGACGATGAGATCTTCTCGATGGAGCAGTTCTGCGAGTGGTTCAACCTGGATCACCTGACCCGTTCGGCGGCGCAGTTCAACAACGAGAAGCTGGCGTGGCTGAACAACCATTACATCAAGCAGGCCGACAATGTCCGCCTGGCGGAACTGGCGCGGCCGCAGATGCTGGCCGCCGGCGCGCAATTCGATGGCGCACCCGATCTGCCGGCCGTGCTGGCGCTGATGAAGGAGCGCGCCAACACCGTCGTCGAGCTGGCCGATGCCGCCATGCTGTTCTACCGCGATCCGCAACCGGATGCGGCACTGGTGACGCAGCACTACACGGACGCGGTCAAGCCCGCCGTGGCCCAGTTCGCGGAGCGCTGCGCCAGCGTGGAGTGGAACAAGGCTGCGCTGTCGGCCATGATCAAGGAAGTGCTGGCGGCGAACGGATTGAAGATGCCGCAACTGGCCATGCCGCTGCGCCTGATGCTGATGGGCCAGTTGCAAACGCCGGCCATCGATGCGGTGATCGAGCTGTTTGGCCGGGACACGGTGATCGCGCGCGTGCAGCGCTTCCTCTAAAAATTTTTTGTTTTGCCCTTTGCAGAATGAAAGTGCTGGGCTATAATTTTGCTTCTTCGCGATACGGGGGGGTATAGCTCAGCTGGGAGAGCGCTTGCATGGCATGCAAGAGGTCAGCGGTTCGATCCCGCTTACCTCCACCATCAAAGAAGATTGTTGTAGTGTGTAGTTCGATATTGAAGTGACCCAGCTGTTCAGCTTTGCCTCAAGCGGTTGAACGAAACTTCAGAACGATGCACTGCAGTCCGGGTCCCCTTCGTCTAGAGGCCTAGGACATCACCCTTTCACGGTGAGTACAGGGGTTCGAATCCCCTAGGGGACGCCAAGATTCGATACGCTGGCATGCGCGGTTGGCATGGCAGCGAAGCAGTAAAAGCTTAGTACAAGTAGTACGCAGTATCAGGCCGGATGCATCGTCATCCAGGACAGTTTTCTGTCCCCTTCGTCTAGAGGCCTAGGACATCACCCTTTCACGGTGAGTACAGGGGTTCGAATCCCCTAGGGGACGCCAGTCGTAGCAAAAAGCCGCCTTCGGGCGGCTTTTTGTTTTTCGGCGTCTTTGCGTCTTTACGCCTTTGGGGCCTTGCTTTCGCCTTGACCTGGATTGCGTGCGGACGTGTATGTACCCCCGCGCTGGCCCGGGTGCGAATCCATCCAAGCGAGCGCGGTGGCTGAGCGCCTGAGGGACTGAGCGGCCTACCAGCCGCGCTGGTTACCCGGCGTGCCCAGCCCGAAGGGCAAGCCCTGGATGCCGAGCGGCCCCTGGAAGGGAGCGTTGGGCATGAAGGGGTTGAATCCGAACCCGCCGCCGCTGGTGAATTGCGCCAGGGCCGGGTCGACGGCGAACGGTTCCAGGCCGGTTCCCCGTGCCGATCCCAGGCCAATTCCCATGCCCATGCCCGGCTGGTCCATGATCGCGCCGATCGATTGCGGGTGAATCCCGCGCGGCAGCGCC
>JBKHWY010000572.1:0-3086 GCA_046566285.1 Gammaproteobacteria bacterium
CATCCAGGTCAGCCAGACCTCGGACAACCGCCTCAAGCTCGATATCCCGGCCGACGTGTCGTTCGACACCGGCCGTGCCGACATCAAGTCGAATTTCCGCCCGGTGCTGGAACACTTCGCCACCACGCTGCAGGACAATCCGGCAACCACCGTGACGATCATCGGCCACACCGACAACACCGGCAGCGATGCCGTCAACCAGCCGCTGTCGGTCGAGCGCGCCGCCCGCACGCGCGACTACCTGGCCCAGCGCGGCGTGTCGCCCAACCGCATCACGATCGCGGGACGCGGCGAACACGAGCCGATCGCGTCCAACGAGGATGCGGCCGGCCGCGCGCGCAACCGCCGCGTGGAAATCTACGTCGCCGAACCGAACCGGGGCTAAGCTCCAGGCCGTCGCCTGAACGCGACAGCTCCCCAGCCGCCGGCCCCATCCCGGCGGCTTTTTTATGTCCGCATGAATCGCGTCAAGGCGACGTACCCGCCCCGCCCGGATAGTTGTTTTCAACGAGCAACTTAAACGCAGGATGCGGGAGACTCCATGCACACTCATCCCCAAGGGCCGGCCCTGTGGAATCCGACCGCCATCGTGCTGTGGAGCGTGCCCTTCTCGCCCCTGTTCGGCGCCTGGCTGCACATCCACAACTGGACCGCGCTGGGTGAACGCCGCCAGGCCGAGGTGGCGCGCCGCTGGTTCAGGGCGCTGCTGGTCGTCATGCTGTTCAATGCGCTGGTCAATGCCGTGGCCGAGCGCGTGAACAGCAGCGTCAGCCTGGCCGACCTGATTTCCATCGTCATGTTCCTGACCTGGTATGCGCTGGCGGCGCGTCCGCACGCGCGCGCGGTACACGAGCGCACCCGCGCCCACTATGCACGGCGGCGCTGGGACACCGCGCTCCTGACCGGCGTGGTGGCCGGCGCCGTGTTCTACGGCTACTCGCGCCTGGCCTGCGCGCTGTTCGCCTGGCTGACCTAGCCCTGAATTGAGCTTTCCGCTGGCGGCCAGTATGATGCGCATCAACAGCAGCGCATCCCGAGCTGCGCCCCCACCGGAGCCTCCCATGCATGTTCGTCTCAGCACGCGTTTGTGTACCGCCCTCCTGGCCGTCGCGGCCGCCACGCCCGCCCTCGCCCAGTCGGTCAAGCCCGGCCTGTGGGAAATGAGCAGCAAGATGCAGTCGGCCAACGGCGAGATGGCGGCCGCCATGGCGCAGATGCAAAAGCAGATGGCTGCCCTGCCACCCGAGCAGCGCAAGGCCATGGCCGAGATGATGGCCAAGCATGGCGGCGCCGAGATGCCGACCTTCGGCAACGACGGCAGCATGATCACCAAGGTCTGCATGACGCGCGACATGATCTCCAACAACCAGCTGCTGAACCAGCAGACGCGCGGCAATTGCACGCAGAAGAATTCGCCCATGGTCGGCAACACGATGTCGGCCACCATCGATTGCACCAATCCCGAAAGCCACAGCAAGGTGCGCTTCCAGTTCCAGGGCGATTCGGGCTACACGATGTCGATGACCTCGACCGGACCCGTCAATGGCAAGCAGGAGTCGATCGCCATCGATGCGAGCGCCAAGTGGGTCGCCAGCGACTGCGGCAACATCAAGCCGCTGGGCACCTTGCCGGCCGCTAAGAAGTGAGCGAAGGGGCCGACCAGGCCCATGCATATACACAGGATGTAAGCAGAAGTATCGTTACTCGGCAGGAATTTGACGGCCGCCTTACATTGGCGGCCATGCCCACCTCGACTGTTCATTCCCCCGGATTTGCACGCGGCTCACGCGCTGGCGCGCTGGGAGCCGTGCTGCTGGTCCACGTGGCCATCCTGCTGCTGTGGCTGCAGACACGGCCGCCCCAGCCGCCCGCCCATGCCGATGGGCCGGAGATGGACTGGATCTGGATTCTGCCCCAACCGAAGCCCGCCACGCCGCCGCGCGCCGATAAGGAGCCGGCGCCCGCGCGAGCGCCCGAGGTGCCGGCAGCGCGCGTGCAGCCCAGCGCCCCGCCAACGCTGCCGCCGCCGCTGGACCTGGAGATTCCGCCCGAGCCACCAGCGCCCGACGAGCCCGTGGCCGTGGTATCCGACAACGACCCGCTGGCCCCGCCCACGCCCGCACCTGCACAAAAGAACGACCTGGTGGCCCAGGCCCTGCGCTCGGTCGGCAAGATCGACCGCGACCTGCGCCGTGAGCGCGCCAACCTGATCCGCGCGCCGATTTCCACCCCGCAGATGCGCCTGGTGGCCGGTATCGAAGCGGCGGCGAAGAAGAGGTTTGGAGCGACCGAGATCGAAGAGATCGGCGGCGGCGCCCAAGGGCCGGAAAGCGTGCGCATGTACCGCGTACGTACGGCGATGGGCACGTATTGCCTGCGCGTGAAGTCCAACCCGCGCCCGTCCATCATCGGCGACGCCAGGCCCACCACCGAGTTCGTCACCTGCCCCCGCTAGCCACGCCAAACTGTACGGTACCGTACATGCAGGCGAGCGGGCCCGACGTACACTGTGGAAGTGACCACCTCCACGCCTTTCATGATGCTCGCCACTCTCGAACGCATCGACCCGCACAGCGACCGCATCGACATGCTGGTCGAGCTGGTCGATCACTTGCGTCCACGCGGCCGGCGCGCGTTCGCCGGCACGCCCGAGCGCGTGCGCATGCTGGCCCAGCTCCTCAAGGGCAACCCGACGCAGGCGTCGAACCTGCGCAGCTATTGCACCCGGCTGATCGTGTCGCGCCGCCACGCGAGCCTGTACACCGACATCGGCATCCTCTCCAACGATGGTTTTGTCACGGAATTGAAGCGCCGCGCCGCCTACCGCGTGCTGCCCCCGGCCCTGTCGGATTTGTACCTGTCCGACGCCATCGACCAGGTGCTCTACAAGGACACCGACCACCTGTGGATCAATGCCGTGCCGGTGGCGGACTGGCTCACCCTGTACGACGTCATCGCCCATGCGGCACGGTTGCCGGACGCGCCGCCCGGTGAAGCGCGGCACGCCGCCGTGCTGGGCCTGCTGGATGCCATCCGCACGCTGTCATGCCGGGTGTGCGCGCTGGGCCTGGAACCGCGCCTGATCC